>CAZOOU010000088.1:0-5662 GCA_964581495.1 uncultured Haloferacaceae archaeon | reverse complement strand
AAGACGTTGGCGGCCCGGACCTCGAAGAGGGTCAGGACGTCGAGTTCGACATCGAGCAGTCCCCGAAGGGTCCACGAGCGGCCAACGTCGAACGCCTATAAGGCGTTCGCCCACTGTGCAGTAACGACGCGTCGCGGTATCGACGCAATCCGTTTTTGCGGATTTTCGACCGCCGAGCGATGCGACTGTCTCTCCTGCGTGTATCCGCTCGACCGACGGTTCGGCCGCGCTGAATTAGATTAACAGGGCCTGACGGTCGACTACTGTGTACTGCTCTCGTCTTTCAGTACTGTCGAGAGTCGCCCTCCAATGAGACCACTATCCTCTCGCGGCTGGACAACGCATCGATGATCCAACTGTTCGATTCGCTGTTTCGGCTCATCGGTCGGCTGGTACTGCTTTCGCTGGTCGTTGTCGGTGTCGTCGCAACTGTTGGCTTTGCTGGGGTTGGTCCGCTGGCCGACGAGCTGGGTGAGACGAACCCCGGTTCGAACGTCTCTATCGACGGGCTGTCGAACCCACTCACTGAGTCGCCGGTCGAGACCAACGAAACCGTCGACCAGAACGCAAGCGCGGCCGACGAGGCCGAAACTGAACGACTGATCCACGAGGCGATCAACGACGAACGAACCGCCGAGGGGCTCGACCCGCTGGAGCACGACGACGACCTCCGTGCGGTCGCCCGCGGCCATAGCGCAGATATGGTCGACCAAGAGTACGTCGCCCACGAAAGCCCCGACGGCGTGACGCCGGCCGACCGGCTTGATGCGGCTGGCTGCAGTGCTGGCGGCGAGAACGTCGCCCAATCGTGGATCGGCGAGCCAGTCGACGTCGACGGCGAGCAGTTTATCGCCACCAACGAAGCCGAACTCGCCGATCATCTGGTCGAGCGCTGGATGGCCTCGCCGGGCCACCGCGAGAACGTCCTGCGTGACTCGTTTGCCGAAAGCGGCGTCGGCGTCGTTATTACCGAGGACAACCGGGTGTACGCAACCCAGAAGTTCTGTGCCGAGCCGACCGCGGGTGGCATTGGTCTGCCGCTCCGGTAGTCTCAAAACCATCACGAACAACAATAGTGGTATGAGCGCGGATCAGACACAGCGGGCCACCCGGTGTCTCGTCGCCAAAGTCGGTCTTGACGGCCACGACCGGGGGGCTCACGTTATCGCCCGTGCGTTCCGGGATGCCGGCTTCGAGGTCATCTACTCGGGGCTCCATCGCGCACCCGACGAGATCGTCCAGGCAGCCGTCCAAGAGGACGTCGACGTTCTGGGGATTTCGATTCTCTCGGGAGCCCACAACACCCTCGTCCCCAAAGTTATCGAGGGTCTCAAATCCTACGACGCCTTCGAGGACACGCTGATTTTGGTCGGTGGCATCATTCCGGACGGAGACACGGCTGAACTCAAAGCACTCGGCGTCGCCGAGGTGTTCGGGCCGGGTACCTCAATCGGCGAGACCGTCGAGTTCGTCCGCGAGCACGCCGCCACCGAGCAACAATGACTGACACAGAGCTGTCGGCCGAGAACGCCGAACTCTATGAGGGAGTTATCGACGGCGACCACAGCGCGCTGGCTCGCACGATCACGAAGATCGAAAACCGGTCGTCTGGGCACCGTGCGCTCCTTTCGGCACTCTACGACCACACCGGCGACGCGACTGTCGTCGGTGTTACGGGGAGTCCCGGAGCCGGCAAATCGACACTGGTCGACAAACTCACCCGGCAGTATCGCAACAACGACGAAACGGTGGGGATCATCGCAGTCGACCCATCGTCGCCGTACACTGGTGGTTCGGTGCTCGGCGACCGCATACGAATGAACTCGACCGCAGGTGATATGGACGTGTTCGTCCGCTCGATGAGCGCACGGGGGCGACTGGGAGGGTTGTCGATGGCGACCGCCGACGCCGTCAAAGCCCTCGATGCGTTCGGCAAAGACCGAATCATCGTCGAAACCGTCGGGGCGGGCCAAAACGAGGTCGACATCGTCGAGACCGCCGAAACAGTGGTTGTCGTGGTTCAGCCTGGCTCGGGCGACGATGTCCAACTCCTCAAAGCGGGCATTCTCGAAATCGGTGACCTGTTCGTGGTCAACAAGGCGGATATGGACGAGACCGCCGGCACGGTCGCGGATCTCGAAGCGATGGTTCATATGGACAACGCGCCCGCCGCCAGCGTTCCGACCGGTCACCACGGCCCGGATTCTGCTGGAGTCGATGAGGCGGTCGACGAACCAGCCGCAAACGATGACGATAGCTGGACGCCACCAGTGCTTCAAACAGTCGCCACAACGGGCGTGGGCGTCGACGAACTCCGCGTCGCACTGGACGGCCACCGCGAGCACCTCGTCGACTCGGGCGAACGCGAGGCGCGTCGGCGAACACGGGCCGAAACCGAGATCCGACGGCTGTTGCGAAGCGACCTCGCTGGGCTCGCCGAGCGTGCAGCCGAGCACCGCGGCGGGATCGACGCGCTTGCAGCCACCGTCGCTCGCGGCGAGAGCGATCCGTACCAGGTCGTCGACGAACTCACCGAGTCACTAGCGGCCGCGGTTGCCGCCTCGACGGCCGACACACTGCCACCCGAAGACGACTAACTGCTATAGTCCAATCGCAGCGAATTCTGCGCTGTACGCCACGGCGGTAGGCCACACATAATACAGTATCCCGGCGAACGCGGCGATCTCCGCGGCCGTCACGAGCAAGGTCACCAGATCAGATTTGCTCGAAGACACTGGAATGCCGACCGGCAGGTTGAACTCTTCGCTTAAAAAGGGGTACCATAGTGCGATCCCCCGGGTGCTGCCGATGACATCCAGGATGTAGTGGGTTGCCACGCCGATCCAGACGTACTGGAGATTCCCGAAGTAGATCGGCCAGGCGACGAAAATTGCCAACATCGGCAGGTTGTGGAACGTTTTGCGATGTTTCCCGAACGCAGTGTCGACATCGGGCATCAGCGCGCCGAGCGTGACCGGCACCGAGAGTTTGAGGATCATCTCGGCGGTCGCCAGATCCCATGTCGGCTGCAACACCGCACCCAGCCCGATACTCAACAACACCGCGTTCAGCACGTGCCCACGTTTGTTCATTCTCCCTTCGGTGAATGTCCGCGGGGTATGTGTATGTTTCCGACCGTTCTCACAAACCACCTCGTCGCCTTGCCGCGTGGATTCGAGTCGACTATCTCTTTATGCCTTCACCAAACAAAAATTTGGATAAGATGGGAATTAGCGGTTGTTTGACCACGGAGATCAAAATATTGGGAATGAATTTTCAGCGATCTACTCGTATTTCACAAAGATTTATTCTTCAGTCGTCTGTATGTTCAGCTGTCTATGTACGATGACATTCTGTTTCCAACCGACGGAAGCGAGGCGTCCCAAGCAACGTTTTCGCACGCCGTCGCGATGGCCCAAGCGTTCGACGCACGGCTCCACGCGCTGTACGTCGTCAACACGACGTACGCCGGTGTGGGCGCGGCCGGCAGCATCAACATCAACTCGCTTCGGACGAGCGGCGAAGAGATCCTCGAAGCGTTCGAACGCCAGATCGCCGACGAGGGCCTCGATGCGATCACCGAGATTCGAGAGGGCGATCCCTACACTGAGATCACGAAGTACAGCGACGACGTCGATATAATCGTCATGGGAACCCGTGGCCGCAGCGGGATCGACAAATATCTGCTCGGCAGTGTTACCGAAAAAGTCGTCCGGACGGCGGATGTCCCCGTCTGTACGGTTCGAACCGCTGAATCCGACGAGTGACCGCCGACGAAATGACGAAAGAAACACAGTGAGGGGGCCGAATCCCCGTGTATGAACTACGAGACGCCGCAATTCTTCCATGTGATGCAGTATGCGGCCCGTGCCGACGGTGACGTGATCGATATGGTCAGCGGCAACCCCGACTGGGAGCCACCCCAAGCGATCCGCGACGGACTCCGCGAGTACGCGACCGCCGACGCCAGCGAGTTTCAGTACCCACCCAGCGACGGGCTCAAACCCTTGAAAAAAGAGATCGCCCAGCGTCGACAGGTCGACCCCGAACGCATCGTTGTCACCAACGGCACCGGTGAGGCCAACTATCTGGGGATGGCCCGCGCGCTCGATTCGGACCGTGGCGACGAATGCGTGCTCATTGATCCGGTCTACCCCTACTACCCCGGCAAGGTCTCGATGCTTGGCGGCGAGAGCCGACTCGTCGGCGCGAACCGCGACGGGAGCCTCGACACCGAGTCGACCTGCGAAGCCATCACCGATGACACCGCACTGGTCGTGCTCAATACGCCAAACAACCCGACGGGTGCGGTGTACGACATCGAATCAGTACGAGCGGTCGTCGAAACGGCAGCCGACCACGACGCGCTGGTGGTTGTCGACGAGGTGTACGACCATTTCGATTTTTCAGGCTCCTTCGAGAGCGCACTCACACTCGACGCAGAGAACGTGATCGTCACCAGCGGCGTCTCGAAATCAATGGCGATCACCGGCTTTCGGGTCGGCTACGCCATCTTTCCGCCGGAGCTGGTCGAGGCGGCCAAAACCCGGCATATGCTGGTCAACGTCACCACGAGCCGGCCCGCCCAACAGGCAGTATACACCGCCTACCGCAACACAGGCCCCGACTACTACGCCGCAGCCCGCGAGCAGCTGGTCGACCGCATCGAGGCATTTACGACCGCGCTCGACGCCGCGGGTGCGGAGTACACCACCCCTGATGGAGCTTTTTATGTACTGGCGCGGTTCGACGGCTTTCCGGGAACGATGGCGAACGTCAAAACATTGATCGACGAGGCGGGAGTGGCGGGAATGCCCGGCTCGACGTTCGGGTCGGCCCGCGAGGAGTGGCTTCGATTCGCGCTTGTGACACCCAGAGCGACCGAAGCCGCCGAGCGGCTGGCCGGCTACTTCGAGCAGTAAGGGGAGACCGACGCCCTCACATGGCCCGCCTGCCTGTCGGTCCGTATGAGCGATATCGATGTCGAGCCAGTCGACGAAGTCGAGGAGGCCGACCCAGTCGAGGTCGATTCGACCGACGAGTCGGCCACACCACCCGACCAGTCCGACACCGGCCCCCAGTCCGTCGAGGTCACCGCCACGACAACCGATCTGCCGGCAGGCGTCGAGGCCCCAGAGTACGTGCTGTACGGCGGCAAAGGCGGCGTCGGCAAAACGACGATGGCCGCGGCGACCGCGCTGTCGAGTGCGGCAGGTGGCGTTTCGACGCTGGTTGTGTCGACTGATCCGGCCCACTCGCTTTCCGATACCTTAGAGACTCAGATACCCCCGAGGCCAACCAGGATTCGCGAGGACCTACCGCTGTGGGCCGCCGAGATTGACCCCGACGACGCGATGGACGACGGCGTGTTCGGAGCCGACGGCGACCCGCTTGGCGGGATGGGTGAGATGGGCGAGCAGATGGGGCCGATGGCCGACATGTTCGGCGGCGGTGATGGCGATGGCGAGGAGGGGATGGGCGGACTGGGTGGCATGATGGGTATGGGTGGTTCGATGCCGGGCGCGGACGAGGCAGTCGCGATGCGCCAACTGCTCGAGTATCTCGACGACCCACGGTTCGACCGGGTGATCGTCGACACCGCACCGACGGGCCACACCCTCCGGCTGCTCGAACTCCCCGAGCTGATGGATTCGATGGTCGG
>CAZOOU010000087.1:0-5689 GCA_964581495.1 uncultured Haloferacaceae archaeon | reverse complement strand
TGGCAAACCCAGTGCCGCTGCCGACATCGAGCACGCGGTCGCCATCTTCGACGGCGAGCCACGAGAGCGCTTCGTCGCGCATTGTCTCGTTCCAGATGAAGGGGTTGATGGTGTCGTACACCTGCGAGAGATATTTGTAGAACAGGCGGGCTCGGGCCTTGTTCTCAAGGATTCCCATTGTCGACCCACAGTAGGGGCGGCCGAACAATAACGGTGCGGTTTTCTGATCGATCCGCTCGCCGCGAACCGCGAGGACGTGTAATCGAGCTGCCGGAAGTCGCGTGAGATCGACCGCGAGTGGCCGGACAGTTCCGCAAACACCTTATACGCCGATACTGCACATTCGTACGATTAGTGAGTATGCCGAGACCAGACGTTCTCAAAGAGATCAAGGAGGCCGAAAAGCGGGCCGACGAGATCATCGCGGAAGCCGAGTCCGACCGCGAGGATCGGATCGCCGAGGCCAGAGCAGAGGCCGACGAGATCCGGGCGGCCGCCCGAGCTGAGGCCGAGGAGCGTGCCGAACAACGACTTTCGGAGGCCAACGAGGATATCGAGGCCCGCCGAGAGCAGCTCCTCGAAGAGGGCCGCGAAACCCGACAAGCACTCGTCGACGATGCCACAGAACGCGTCGACGAGGCCGTCGAACTCGCGGTCGAGCGATTCGAGGAGGCCGTGAATGCTCAGACCTGAACGGATGAGCAAGGTCTCGGTGGCCGGCTCCAAACGCGTCTTGGAGTCGACCATCGAGACGATCCACGGGATGGACCTGCTCCACCTGTCGGATTACGACGAATCCTGGGAGGGATTCGAGCTCGGCCGCTCGATCGGGGACGCCGAGGCAACCAACGAGAAACTCGTCACGGTGCGAGCGCTCGAAAGCATTCTCGGCGTCACAGCCGAGGATGCCACCGAGACGATCCTCATCGACGAGGCCGAACTCGACGCCGAACTCGACGCGCTACAACAGCGGGTCAACGAGCTCGACGACCGCAAAAGCGACAAACGCGGCCGGCTCCGTGAGCTCGACGAGCAGATCGACAGCATCGAGCCGCTGGCCGAACTCGGCATCGACCTCGGACTGTTGGGTGGCTACGACTCGCTGGTGGTCAGCGTTGGCCAGGGCAACCGCAAGGCCATCGAGTCGACGCTCGCCGACAGCGAGGCGGTCGAAACGTTCGAAGTGATGTCCGGCGGCCGCACGCACGCGGTGTTCGCCAAACCGGCCGACGACGCCGACGGCGACGTGCTTGCGGACGCACTGGTCGGCGTCGAGTTTACGACCGTCTCGGTGCCCGACGCCGAGGGACGTCCCGAGGCGTACGTCGCCGAACTCCAAGAGGAGAAAGCGGCCGTCGAAGCGGATCTCGACGAGATCAACGCCGAGTTGGAATCGATCAAAACCGAGCAGGCGAGTTTCCTGCTGTCGGCCGAAGAGTATCTTTCCATCGAGGCCCAGAAAAAACAGGCCCCACTGTCGTTTGCGACGACCGAAAACGCGTTTATCGCCGAGGGATGGATTCCCACCGAGCGCTACGAAGAGTTCGAGTCGACGCTGACCGAAGCAGTCGAAGGACCGCTCGAAATCGACGAGATCAAACGCGCGGATTACAACGCCAGCGGCCACGCAACGGTCGAACACGACTCCGGCAAAGCCGACGAGTCGACCGAACAGTCCGACGAAGCAGCCGACGCGTCGGCCGACGAGAGCGGCGAGACACAGAAAGCCCGAGCCGACGGCGGTGTTGTCACGACGGATGACGAACCGCCCGTCGTCCAGAACAACTTCGGGATCGCCAGCCCGTTTGAGGTGATTATCAAGGCCGTGAGTCGACCCAAATACTCGGAGTTCGATCCGACGATTCTGGTCTTTCTCACCTTCCCACTCATGTTCGGCTTCATGATCGGGGATATCGGCTACGGGCTGCTGTATGCAGGGATTGGCTACTACATGTACCGCGAGAACGTGGGCGTCAAGCGTGATATCGGCTCGGTTGCCATGTGGGCCGGACTGTTTACGATCCTGTTTGGGATCTACTACGGCGTCGACGTCTTCGGCTACCACGCCTACCCACTGTTGGGTATCGCATCGTGGCCGATCTCGAAGGGGCTGTCGCCGGGTGCCACCGAGTGGGCACTGGCGTGGCTCGTTCTGAGCGCACTGTTCGGTATTCTGCACCTGAACGTCGGCTACGCGCTGTCGTTTATCAGCAACTACCAGCTGCACGACCTCAAACACGCCGTCTACGAAAGTGCGTCGTGGCTGCTGTTGCTCAACGGCCTGTGGGTCTGGATCTTCAGCCAGCACGTCAGCGGCCAGAAACCCGACTTCCTCTACGAATCAATCGGGGTGTTGACGCTGGGTGCCGTCTCGTTCGGTGGCTTCCCGGTAATCGTCGGCATCATCGGACTTGTTGCGGCCGGCCTCGGTGCCACGTTGCTCGCCATTGGTGAGCCCACTGAGCTCGCCGAAGTGCTCTCGCCGGTTGTCAACGTCGTCTCCTATGCCCGAATCATGGCCGTCCTGCTCGCCAAGGGTGGGATGGCACTCGCAGTCAACCTGCTTGCGTTCGGTGCCTACATCGACAACGGCGGGGAGGGAAGCTTCAACTTCATCTTCACGCCGAGTAATCTCGCAGCCGTCCAAGAGCAGGCCGCGGCCGGCGAGGTCGAACTCGTCTTCGCCGGAATGTCGACCGCCTTCGAAGCGAGCGCGATCGGCATCCTCGCCATCGTTGGCGCGATCTTGGTCGCGATCGTCGGCCACATCGTCGTCCTGATACTCGGCATTACGGCTGCCGGTATTCAGGGTGTGCGTCTCGAGTACGTCGAGTTCTTCAACAAGTTCTACGAGGGTGGCGGTCGGCCGTACAACCCGTTCGGCTACGACCGAAGCCACACGACGACCGACGACTGATCGCTGTCGGCTGTTAGCTGTTGGCTGTCTTTCGTGGACTATTTTTCGAGTAGTAGTTGCCGGCTACCGCACAGTAGCTGACGGCTACCGGTCGACGTCTCCAACTGGTCGGCGCGACGTACCGTTGCCAGTCGACCAGAGCGAGCAGCACCCCCAACTGATTCTCGATAGATTGTGACAGACAGATCACAATAGAGCACCCACACATGACAATAGAGTATTACGAACGCCCCGGTCGACGGGGGCAGTTGCGGCGTGGCGGCATGTGAACACCTCGCACAAAACTGGTCGAAATCGGGGGTTTCGACGGTTTCTGCCAACGGTTTTGGGAAGCTTTATGATGGACGTGAGGGCAAATACGAACTGTTCGGCTACAAGCGAACGTAACCAGAGCGGACGAGACATAAACTATGAGCTTGGAACTTGCATCAGAACTTGGTAATGTTGTACTACAGAACGGAGAAATGAGTGGCGAAGCGATCTCGCCATCAGCAGCCGCGGCGCTCGCGGTCGGTCTCGCCGCATTCGGCGCGGGCTACGCAGAGCGCGCTATCGGCGCAGCCGCAGTCGGCGCAATGGCCGAGAACGAGGATCTGTTCGTCAAGGGACTTATCCTGACTGTCCTGCCCGAGACGCTCGTGATTCTCGCACTCGTTGTCGTCTTCCTGGTCTAATCCGACCACCCCTTTCAACCAATGAGTTTGGAACAAGTCAGAGACGACATTGAAAAAGAGGCCCGCGCGCGTGCGGATGAAATCCGCACCGAGGCCGACGAGCGTGCCGCCGAGATCATCTCGGCGGCCGAATCCGACGCCGAGGAGATCAAAGCCACTCGCGCCGACGAGGTCGACGCCGAAATCGACCAGAAACGCGAGCAGGCACTGTCGGGTGCAAAGCTCGAAGCCAAACAACAACGGCTCGAGGCCCGCCGTGACGTGCTCGACGATGTCCGCGAGGAGATCGAAGACGCACTGGTCGACCTCGACGACGACAAACGCGAGACGCTGACTCGCAGCCTCATTGCGGCGGCGGCCGACGAGTTCGACGGCGACGACAGCGTCGTCGTCCACGGCCGCGCCGACGACCAAGCGCTGATCGAAGAGATCCTCACCGAGTACGAGGGCTTTTCGTTCGGCGAGCCCCGAGCGTGTCTCGGCGGCGTCGTTGTCGAAAGCGAGACCTCTCGCGTTCGGGTGAACAACACCTTCGATTCAGTCCTAGAATCGGTCTGGGACGACCAACTGAAGGAACTGTCGACGCTCCTGTTTGAACAATGAGTACGACCGGCAGCTCGAATCCGGAGTACGTCAACGCCCGTGTTCGCGCCCGGCGTGCGGCACTGTTCAGTGACGACGAGTACCGGAAACTCGTCCGGATGGAGCCATCGGAGATCGCCCGCTACATGGAGGAATCCGAGTACGAACGCGAGATCAACGAACTGGGTGCACGCCACAGCGGCGTCGACCTGATCGAGTACGCGCTCAACCGGAATCTCGCCAAACACTTCAACGACCTGCTGGGCTTTTCGGAGGGCCAACTGTACGAGCTGATCGCGCGGTATCTCCGCAAATTCGACGCCTGGAACGTCAAAACGGTGCTCCGTGGCGTCTACTCGGGAGCCTCACGCGATGCTATCGAGACGGACCTGATCCGGGCCGGCGAGTTCGACGACACACTGTTCGACCGCCTGCTCGAAGCCTCGAGTATCGAGGACGTGATCACGGTGCTCGACGGGACGATGTTCGGCGAGCCCCTCGAAGCGGCGTTCGAGGATTTCGAGGAAACCGGCGTGCTGGTGCCGCTCGAAAACGCGGTCGACCGGATCTTCTACGAGAAGCTGCTCGGTGACCTGCCATCGGGCGAGCCGGTCGCACTCTACCGAGAGTTCCTCGAAGCCGAGATCGACTTCCGAAACGCGATCAACGCGCTTCGATTGGCCCGCAGTGGTGCAGATATCGATCCGGCAGCCTACTTCATCGAGGGCGGCGATCTGTTCGACGAGCGGGATCTCAACGCGTTAGTGAGCAGTCCCGACGAGCTGATCAACCGCATTCGAGACAGTCAGTACGGCAAAGAGCTGTCGGGGCCACTCGATGAGCTGGAGAACGCCGAGAGCCTCATCGGCTTCGAGCGCGCTCTCGAATCGGTACTGCTCAAATACTCCCGTCGACTGGGGAACGTCCATCCACTCTCGGTGTGTCCGGTCGTCGGCTACATCCTGATGAAAGAACGGGAGGTCGAAAACATCCGTGCGATCGCTCGCGGCCGCGAAGCCGGCCTGAGCGAGACGGAAATCGAACAGGAGCTGGTGATTCTATGAGCCAGGAAATAGCAGTCATCGGCAGTCCGGAGTTCACTACCGGCTTTCGGCTGGCTGGCGTTCGCATCTGCGAAAACGTCCCGGCCGACCAGAAGGACGACAAACTCGACGACGCCGTCGAGCGCGTTCTTGAGGACGACGACGTGGGTATTATTGTCATGCACGATGATGATATGACACACCTCTCGCGAGGCCCACGCAAAGCCATCGAGACGAGCGTCGAGCCGACGCTCGTGACACTGGGTGGCGGCGCCGGCAGCGGTGGACTACGCGGACAGATCAAACGAGCCATCGGAATCGATCTGATGGACGAAGACGACGAATAACTATGAGTCAAGCAACCCAACAGGACGCCGTCACAGGCGTCATCGAAAGCGTCAGTGGGCCGGTCGTCAAAGCCCGCGATCTCGACGCCCGGATGAACGATGTCGTCTACGTCGGCGACGAAGGGC
>CAZOOU010000086.1:0-5726 GCA_964581495.1 uncultured Haloferacaceae archaeon | reverse complement strand
TGCGGTTTGATGAGTTGGCGATGTATGTCCGTATATCATCCATCACCCTGGATACCGCACTATTTGTGAGATGGATCAGAGTATTTCACGAGCCGAAGCTGGAGCAACGCCTCTAGTCCGTAAATTTATTGACCAAACGGCCCACACAGCAGCTATGCCCACAACTCTCCTTCGCCGGTTCGTCGACCGGTTTTTCGACGGAGCGGACTCCAACGAGGCTGAGGCTTCCAGCGACGCGGATGACGACGACCGCTTTGTCCCCTCCCGGCTCGACGTCTCGGTTCGTGACGCCCACGGTGGCGGCGGCAGCGCGGCCGAACGCGAAATCAGACGCATCCAACAGCAGGCCGCCGAACACGAGCGCAGAAATCGGTAGCTACGCCGGTGGTTCGAGCCGCTTGAGCACCGGGATCTCCGCTATCGTCTCGCTGTCGAGATCCTTCCAGTAGAGTCCCTTCGGTCGACCCGCGGTTGACTCGGTCTCGATGGTCTCGGTCGGCGTCGCGATCAGATCCAGCGGCACGTCGTGTCGACCCGTCTCGATCTCGCCGTCCTTCGACCACCTGGCAGTCGTGGACGGTTGTGGCGACCACTGTCTCGCTGTCGACGCGGTCGAACTCTCGGAGGACGGCGAACTCCAGGTCGCTGTACGCTTCGCCCTTTCCAACCCGGTTGCCGGTGCGGTCAATTGATTGGGTTGTCACCGTCTACTCACCCACTTCTTCAATAGAATTGCTAGTCTCAACTCAGCGACTAGCTCGATAGCAGCTAGTTCTCCCGTGACAAACGTCTGGACAGCTTATCGTGATCTGTATAGATCGGGTACAAAATGCGGGGAGAGTTGCCTCTGACAGGCGGCATCCCGACTTTAACGAATTAGATATATAACACTTACAAACGAGATACACAACGAGAAGGTAGTACTTAGAGAGTTGTTCTTTTGTCAATCTTCTCTCTCCACCCCCGCCGAGACCCCTTAACCAACAGACATTGGTCTATTCGCTTGTAATGCAACAGTCGACTTCTTCTTCAGGTTCTCTACGAGTGTGTGTTGATCAAGCTGACAAGGCCTGTCGCATTGCGACTTGGAAAGACCAACAGATGTGAAATCTTCGATTTTGTTGGTTAAGACGTTCGTGGAGGCTGATTGACTGGCTCATCGACCCAAATGAGAAGTGTTTGCAAGACTACGAAATGCAGTGGAGTGAAGTATGGTGGCGTCGAATTCGGTGTGAGCAGGAAGGTAACTAAGCGCAAATCCCTAGCAAGTAACGTCGAAACGGTCGTCGAGCTGCTAAAACGGGGATGATTTGAATGGAAAATGTTTATCTTGGTCAGAAGTATTGCCGGGCGATGGCTCTTGACCTTGCTATCCAACTACGTCAATTCGATGGCGTTGATCCACCTCTTCACATATGACGAATATTTTTGTTTTTATTTCGCAAAAGAATTATTACTCACGAAGATTCTAATTTAACCGCACTTCGTCTTGAAGGGTCGAAGTGCCAATAGTGGGGCTTTGACATAGACATTGTCAGTTCTGCGGGCCCCACTCCTTACATCGTTTAGTCAGATTCAGGCCGTTGGCTTCAGGCCCGGCTCTTGATGTTTCGACAATGTGAGTGTCGACGACGTCGACCGACTGCGTCCATTATGTCGCCGGCTAGCGTACGGAAGAGCTCGGCTGTCTCGGTATCCTCGAAGACGATTGGTTCGCCGGCCTCACAGTGTTCGCCGATAGCCCGATCAAGTGGAATGCGACCCAACAGCGGCACGTCAAACTCGTCGGCGAGTGCTGCGGCACCAGTTGCCGGAAAGACCTCGTGACTGTCGCCACAGCTTGGACAGACGAACGTACTCATGTTTTCAACGATGCCGAACACCTCGGCCTCGTGTGGTTCGAACTGCGTGATCCCCTTGCGAACGTTATCGAGAGCGACATCTTGCGGCGTCGTCACCACAACTGATCCGATAACTGGCATCTGCTGGAGCATCGTCAACTGTGCGTCCCCGGTTCCGGGTGGAAGGTCGATCACCAGATACTCGACGTCGTCCCACGCAACGTCGTGCCAAAGGTCGCCCAACATCTGATCGACGACTGGGCCACGCCAGGTGACGGGGTTCGAGTCATCGACCATGAAGCCGACACTCAGCACCTGAATACCGTCGGCGTCGACCGGGAGAATCGTGTTTTCACCACCGGGCTGCATCATTTCGTCGGTGACGCCAAGCATTCGAGGGATGTTTGGGCCGAACACGTCGGCGTCGAACAGACCAACAGACGCCCCACGCTCTGCGATGCCGGCGGCGAGGTTCGTCGAGATGGTGCTTTTGCCGACACCGCCTTTCCCAGAGGAAACAGCGATCACGATCGGTCCCTCCGTGGCTGGCGTTTTGTCGTCGATTGCAACTGACAGTGCTGGCTCATACCCTGCGGCTTCAATCGTCTGGCGGACGGACTCGACGAGGTCAGCCTCAGCCGGTGAGTGCGGCGCGCCAAGGGCGAGTTCGATTACTGCGGTATCATCGTCGACCGTGATCTCGCCGACGAGACCCTGTGAGATGATATCGTCTGCAGTTTCGGTTTCATCGACACCGATTGTGAGTGGATCGGGTGCTGAAATCGTTCGAAGCTGTTCGCGAAGGTACTCGGTCATAAACGAGTGGATGTCTGGCAGACTGATAGTGGTGGTGCTTCCACCCAATCAGTCAAACGCAACATACGGGTCAGGTTGGTATCCAGCCAACACACTGTGTCCGCGGTTGACTGCCCTACTCAGGCGATATTGCCCATGCGTCACTGTTCGTCTCTTCTATCGAGAGGTCGAACAGTGCGGCGATTTGTTCGTACTGCTCGTCAGTGGGCTCGGTTGGTCGACCGTCGAGTTCACCACAGATCGCCATCCGAACACGTTCGGTAACCACATCGGCTGCGATCGTTTCGGCCATCTCGCGGACCACAGTCTCCTCCTCGTCTGTCAGCGTTGAGTGTGTAGCCAGCTTCGCCTGCGCAGTTGCGACTTCTCGGGACACTATTGCATCAACGTACCGCTGGGTAGAAGAATACAGCTTCCGGTCATACGGCTCGCTTGTGGCCGATACGAGTGTCATCTTCGTTGCTGGTGAGTGTCGGTCCATATATACTCCGCGACTCGAAAGCCGCAGCCGGGTGATAGTTAGAATGGGGTGATAAGCCCGAAGACGATGCCCATCATCGCCGTCGAGCCGATCATGAACACCGCCATTGCGGCCATGATTCCAAGTCCCATCCCGGCGGTTCTGAAGTCCCGTGGCTCGCCGAACAGGAAGCCGGCGACCACTGTGTAGATCGGCAACAGCAGAATGCCGAGCAGAATCGGAATGCCAATTGTGGTTGTCATTAGTGGTTCACCTCCTCAGTCGACGCCGACTCTCCGAGGAGTCGACCCATCGGCACGAGTTTTGTGGCAATCGCAAACAGCAGGATTGCGATCAGGATTGCCCCAATCGAGATCACCCACTCGACGAGCGTCGGCACGTACGTGCCAACCTCGTACGGCAGTCCCGAGGGGTACATCAACGGCTCGATAACCGTCAGTTGCTTTTTGACGAACACACCCCACAGCATGACTGCGCTCACAATCGCCAGTCCAGTGCCGCTGGCGAGCATGCGTTCGCGGAAGATCGCCAAGATGAGCACTGGAATCGCCAGTGCCGCCATCGCGAGCCAGAAGTCGGTCGCAAAGTGGCCGTAGAGCATCGCTTCGCCGACCCGCGATTCGGCCAGCGGAGCCATCGGGAAGATGCTTGGGAGGATCTCGTTGAACAGCACCACGAGGTAAACGAAGCCGAACAGCGTGAGTGCTTTCCCAAGGCCGACGAAGACCTCATCCGGCAACGCATCCTCCATGCCGTAGACGTACCGCAGCACACCAGCCGTGAGTGCGAGCACCGCAACACCGCTCACCAGCCCCGAGGCGAGGAACGAAATGCCGGCGATGCCGCCGTACCAGCCGGCTTGTGCGCCAACTACACCGAGCAGCCAGCCGGGCACCATCCCGCCAGTGAAGGCGAGAATCAGCAGTGCAAGCCCGAGCCAGCGGAGCATCGAATCCAGTTTTTCACGCTCTTCGGGCCGGTAACCCAGCGTCAACAGCTCGCCGATAATAGCGGTGTAGATCGGCAGCTTGTTGAGTTTCATCTCGCTGAAGTCCCGGCGCAACGAGAGAATCAACATCGTTGAGGTCATCACTAACAGCGCGGTGACGAACGTCACGTCCCACGCCAACGGCGAGTACTGAACGGTGACAAACCACGCAGTCAGGATGTTCAGGACACGGTCCGGTCGACCGAGATCGATCACGATCAGGTAAGCGGCCGACAGCCCCGAGATAAGCGCCCAGAGCTCACCGATCCGCGCGATGATGTCGTAGCGCGTGATCTCTTTGTACCGAATGTAGCCGACCGCGGCAAGCGAGCCAACGGCCATTCCGGCGAACCATTCGAAGGTACCGATGTAGAGCCCCCAGGTGACGCCTCCTTGGGTGCCCCAACTGGCGAGGTCGGTGACGACGAGGCCGTATAGCAGTTGGTGAAGAATCGCTTCAAGCGTCACCAACGCGGCGATGCCGAGGACGACAACCAGTGCGAGAAACTTCGCGCTGATCGTCGACAGTGGTTTCAGGATGCTGTTTTTAGCAGTTGACATTAGTCATCACGCTCGTGGCTGCCGGTTTCGATTGTGTTTCGTCCGGGACGTTCACGGACGAGGTCGAACTCGTCTTCGCCGGTTGGGCCGTCAATCTGGGTTGCAGTTGGCGACGGTTCGTTGCCGACGTAGACGATGTTCGGTTCAGTTCCTTTGTCTTCGAGCAGTCTGTAGGTTGGTTGGCCGTCGGTGTCGTTGGCCAGATGCTGTCGAGGAGCACTCTCTTCGTCGTTCATATCGCCGAAGTGGATCGCATCCACTGGACAGACGTCTTCGCAGGCGGTCGTCCCCTGAAGCGATTCGTCGTCGCTGTCCTGGCGGTGCGCACAGAACGTACATTTGCCCATTGTTCCCTGCGGGGCAGTGCCCGCAGCGTTGACGCCGCCAACCTCGGTGTCGGCTGCGAAGTCGGCCTCGCCGGGGTCGGCCCACGCCATGTAGTTGACGCCGTACGGACAGGCGACCTCACAGTACCGGCAGCCGGTACACTGATCGTAGTCCGTCAGCACGATGCCGTCTTCCTCCCGCGTGTAGCGGGCGTTAGTCGGGCAGGCCGTCTCACATGGGGCGTCCGAACAGTGCTGGCAGGGTCGAGTAAGGTACTCTTCGGTGTCGGTGTAGTCGTCTTCTTCGTAGCGAAGGACGGCCATCCACAGCGACTCGGCTGGGTTGCCGTTTTCTTCGTTACAGGCGTCCATACACTGCAGACAGGCGATACAGCGGTCGGTGTTGATCGCCATGCCCATCTGGACGTCCGACTCCGTGCCACCGCCGCCACTCTGGGCAGCCGCCGTTCGTGTCGACTGCTGGGCCGCACTCAGCCCGAACGTGCCCAGCCCGATCGCGCCGGCGGCTTTCATCACTGACCGCCGCGAGCGCTCACCGTTACCAGTGCCAGGAATACCGGGCAGCGGCGAGCCGTCAGCTTTCTGTGGCTCTGGTGCGGTCGGTCGGTCGTCGACTCCGAACTCATCGAGAACCTCGTCGTGGTATTTGGCTTGATATTCGGCTTCAGTCATCTCGCCCTGAGCAACACGTT
>CAZOOU010000085.1:0-5753 GCA_964581495.1 uncultured Haloferacaceae archaeon | reverse complement strand
GGGTCGATCCGCTCGTAGCCCAGGAAGTTGCGCTGCAGATAGTACAGCAGCTTTTCGACCTGATAGCCGGTGAGACTCTCGGCGTTTTCGGCGAGCACCGCGGGCTCGGGGCGAGCAGCGATGCCATCGAGCTGTGTGTGCTGTTCGGTCGCTTCGGAGGAGGGTTCGAGACCAACGCTCGCCAGTAGCTCGCCGAGATCACTCTCCGGGTCGGGCTCCAGGCGGTACTGTTCGGGATCGAGCCGATCCGGAACGAGCCGCTCGTGAAGCGGTGGGCGGTCGGTCGAGCCAGCCGTGCGGTCCCGCGAATCGAGATACTCGCCGTACCGGGTACCTGCCGCACGGTTGGTCGACTGCTCGTCGCTTTCGTCTTCGAGGTCGTCGAACATCGCTTCGAGCTGGGCGACCGGTTTTTCGAACCGTTTGACAAGTCCCTCGAAGCGATCCAAAAAGACGTTCGTGTAGCCGGCGAGCGTTGGCGGGAGCTCGGCCAACTGATCGCCCAGCGACTGGTCGGCAGACGGATCGTACAGCTCGTAGCGAGCCAACAGCCGGTAGGTTTCGGTTTCGATCACCTCGCGGCGGGCGTCGGCGTTCGTCGCCTCCGCGCCCTGCTCGCCGTATTTGATTGCTGTTCGGAGCTTGCCGGTGAGGTAGTCGGCGATATCGTTCTCGATCTCGTTGCGGTAGGGTTCGACGACGTAGTATTTCGTCTCGTTTTCCTTGGTCGACCGGAAAATAATCACGAAGGCGTACGGTTCGTTGACCCAGTAGCGTTCGACCTCGGTGAAATGGGTCTTTTTGGCCATCGGCACCGCCTTCTCGAGATCGTACCGGTTGACGAGCGTCGTCGACCCGTCGTCCGTTTTGAAAAAGGCGTCCTCGTCGAGCTCGGGGTGGATGTCGACCGTTCGTTCGTCGACGAGGTCGGCCAACTGTTCTGCGGTGTCGGCCCCACCGGCGAGCATCGAATCGAGTGCGTCGGCCCGAAATCCCAGGGCTTCGTCCGTATCAAACGGAATGACCTCGCCATCGAGGCGGGGCCGAGAGCCGTCGGGCTCGTAGTAGTAGATGCGTTTGTGGTGTTCCCACTGCCAGGTGTCTTTGACAACGGGCGTCGTGGCGGGATCACAGTACGACTCGACGTACTGCTGGAGGCGACCAGCGCGGTCGAGCGCGGCGTCGACGGCACCAGCGGGGTCGTCGACCGGTGACGACGGAGGGGTAGCCGAGGCTTCCGCATCCGACTCGGCCTGCCCGGAGACCTCGGCGTCGTCGACTGACATGGCCCTACGTATCCATCAGATACGTATATAGTTCTGGGAACGAGTATCACAGATGATAACTATATGTCGCTATCGGCTGGTGTCGGCTGGCCGAGACTGCTTATATGCAGCTAAGATAGCGGAGATTAGACGGGCCGTGCCGGTGTTAGGGAACCATCGTCACCGAATGGCCCAGTTCTTCGACGGCCGCGGCGATGGCCTCGTTGTCGGCAGTCGCCTCGTAATAAAAGACGAGATCGAACGTCCCCTCTCTGAGCAGCTGTTGGCACTCCCAGACGAACTGCTCGTCGTCGACGGTGAGCCCCTGGAACTGATTGGAGGAGAAATCGGTGTTGTCGTTGCCCGCATAGATGTAGGTCTCGCCTTTGCCGGCGTGGTCAGCGATAATCTCGTTGAGGTCGACGGTGAGTTCGTGCATCTCCAAGTCCTCTTGGCCCGACAGGTCGGTGTGGACGATCAGTCCACGCAGTTCGATCTCGCCGGGTTCGAGCAGTGCTTTCGTTCGCTGGTAGAGATCGGTATCGAGAACATCGCTCATATCACTTCGTCTGTGGTCGACCAGTAAACGACTGCCGATTGTCTGCGGCGAGGGCGGCACGAATATCAGTACGACAACACAAACACCGAGGTTTATTATCACCGTTGCGTAGGTTCCTGTATGTCTGAGTCGGTCCGACGGTTCGTCATTGGTCGCGACCGAGCGGTGACACGGCAGATACTCGGGATGGCTGCCGTGTTGACCGTTGCAGCCTTCTGTACGCTCGCCGTGCCAGCCATCTGGGCCGAATACGTCTCTGAAAGCGGTGCCGAAACAATGCGGCTGGCAATCGCCGGAGCGTTTTTGCTGTCGGTGATCGCCGCCGTCTATCTGGTCTCAACAGCCGGGGCTATCAACCCCTACGTACCGACAGCAGCCGTGTTTGTCGTCCTGACAAGCTACGGCGTCACCGGGATCGTCACCGGCTCACAGCTCGTCTTTTTCGTCGGGCCGTCGATTTTCCTGGGGATTCTCGCCGCGCTGTCGGCGTACGCCAACGATGGCGCGCTCGCCTCGCTGTCGCTCGTGTTCTTTCCGGTGTTCGGCTATATGATCAACGCCCCCTATGGAATCGCTGCGGGGTTGAGCACGGTGAACCGTCTCCGTGTCGCACTCGTTTTCGGCCTGCTGTTTACGTTTTCGATCGGGATTGCGGGCTTTCTTATCGGCGCTTCGATCCGCCGCGTCGTCGACTACGCAGAGCTGTTTACGGTCGACGAACTCAGCTCGCTCGACGAGCTTGAGACGCCGGAGTCGACCGACCAGTCGGATGTCGACGTCGACAAATAACTGCGATCACAGAAGCGTAGTCTAAAAAGCTGGCGTGCGGCCCGAATCAATCGGCGTCGGCCGACAGTGACCGATACCGATCAGTCGGACACAGCAACCGGCTCGTTTTGTTCGGCCATCGACAGCACGTCATCGAAGAAGTCCAGCGAGTCGTGTGGGCCGGGGTTGGCCTCGGGGTGGTACTGACGGGTGATAATGCCGAGCTCCTCGCTGGCGAGTCCCTCGGCGGTGTCGTCGTTGACGTTGATCTGTTTGACCGACAGCTCGCCTGGGTCCGAGACGGTGTAGCCGTGGTTCTGGGTCGTCATGATCACTCGGCCGGAGTCGAGATCGCGGACTGGCTGGTTGACGCCGCGGTGGCCGAACGCCATTTTTTCGGTGTCGCCACCGAACGCACGGGCGACGATCTGCTGGCCGAGACAGATGCCAGCGATCGGGAGTTCGCCCGCAAACTCCTCGACGAGTGATTGGGCGTTCGTGAAGTTGGCAGGATCGCCAGGACCGTTCGAGATAAACAGCACGTCGGGGTCGAGCTCGCGGACCTCGGCGGCCGAGATGGTACACGGCAGGACGTGAACGTCCGCGCCGCGGTCGGTGAGCGACGAGATAATCGAGCCTTTCGCCCCGCAGTCGATAAGGGCGACATCAAACGAGCCGTCGCCGAGATGCGTTTCTTGTTCCGGGATGGTGACCTGCTCGCCGATGTCGACGTGGTCGCTCATCTCCTTGCACTCGGCGAGTTCAGCTTTCGCGTCTTCGGGGGTGACACCCTCGCCGGCGGCGATGCCGCATTTCATCGCACCCTCATCACGGATGGAGGTGACGAGATCGCGGGTTTCGATGTGGTCGATCGCTGGCACGCCCTCGCTTTCGAGCCAGGTTGCGACGTCTTCGGTAAACTCCCGGGCAACGGCGGCACGGGGGTGGACACGGCCGGATTCGAAGCGGTCGGCCCGAACTCCGTAGTTGCCGATCAGCGTGTACGAAAAGGTCAGCACCTGCTCTTCGTAGGAGGGGTCGGTGAGACTCTCTTCGTACCCTGTATAGGCGGTTGTGAAAACCAGTTCTCCGCGTGTACGGCCCGGCGCGCGACAGCGGGCTTCGATGACGCGGCCGTCGGCCAGAGCGATGTAGGCGTCCGACATTACGAGTACCGTATCGTTTGTCGTTCTTAAGTGCGTCGTTCGAAGCTGAACTACGAAATTCGTAATCGGTATACCACTCGACCCATATGGGGCTGTATGGACGACCTCGACCGGGAGATTCTCTCTATTCTGCGCCGGGATGCCAGAACGCCGTACACTGAGATCGCCGAGCGTGTCGGGACCTCCGAGGGAACTGTCCGGAACCGCGTCGACCGGCTGACCGAAAACGGCATTATCGAGCGGTTTACGGTCACCACGCAGACGGGCAACGTCAAAGCGATGATTGAGGTCTCGGTAGATATGAACGTCAACACCAACGATATCTCCGAGCAGATGGCCGACTGGGAGGAGGTTGATTTCGTCTGGCAGGTGTCGGGCGAGGACGACATCGTGCTCGTCGTCGACTGTGTCGACACCCAGGCGGTCAACGAACTCATCAGCCAGGCCCGCGAGATGGAGGACGTAAAGGGGACGACCACGCGGCTGATTTTGGACGAGCGGCTCGGGTAGTCGTAGAAGTTGTCAGTAAATATCAAAATTGTCAGGAGGTCGACTCGGTCGTCACATAACGACCAGTAACGCAGCTCAAGTCCCTCTTTCGTCGACCGATCAGCCGAACTGAACCCGAACAACACACGACGAGTGGATTTCCGTTTACCGGATTTTATATATCATATTGGTAGAGAGCCAGTATGGATCTCCGCAATCCGGCTGTTCGCTGGGGTATCGGCCTCTGGGGTGGACTCACAATCGCTGTCGTCGCCTTTTTGTTTTTCGACGGGACGGCCCGACTGCTCCTGATGGGGTTCGCCGTCGCCGACGTGGCGTTCACGCCGCTGATTTTGAAGTACGCCGCTGAAAACCCGGCCTGACCGCCGGATGGTATCGAACCCTTATTTACCCCACTGGGCTATTGTGCGGATATGAGTGCTGACGAGGCTACTGGGGAAGACGTACACAAAAACGCCGGACAGGACGTAATCGCCGTCGACGCCGACGACACCGAGCAGGAACTGGTCAATCGGCTCGAAGCCCACACCGGCGACGGCATCCGTCACCGCGCGTTTACCTGTCTCGTCTTCGACACCGAGGGTCGCATTCTGTTGGCCCAGCGAAGCCCCGACAAACGCCTGTGGGACACCCACTGGGACGGTACGGTCGCCTCCCATCCGGTCGAAGACCAGAGCCAAGAAGACGCCACGATCCAGCGGCTCGAAGAGGAACTCGGCATCACGCCCGACCAGTACGACGGCGTCGAGGTGACCGACAAATTCGAGTACAAACGATACTACCCACAGGAGGGCGTCGAGTGGGAGGTCTGTACGGTGCTCAAAGTCACGCTCGAAGACACGACACTCGACCCCGATCCGGCCGAGATCGGCGGCCGCATGTGGGTCGACTACGACCACCTCTATGAGAACCCACGGCTCTACCGACAGCTCCGACTCTGTCCGTGGTTCGAGATTGCGATGCGCCGGGATTTCGCCTAATCGGCTCGCTGGGGTCGACCTGGTTCGTCGACGATCTGCGCGTTCAGCAATCGGCTCTTATTTCGTTCGCGTCACCTTCGTACCCTGTTTCGCACCGGCGACTTTCACCGAAAACACCCGTTCGCGCGGAATGAGTTCGTACACATCCCGTCCATCTTCGGTGCCTGCTTTGACTCGCCAGTGTTCGATCTCGTCTTTGTAGCTTATATTCGACGCCGCAACCTGATACTCGATAGTGCCATCCGGAGAGTCGTAGGTGATCACTGCCATACTCCCACAGACAGTACTGATTCCGTATATACTCCCCGGGCGAACGACCCAAGTAGGGCAAAGCGTTTACCGTCACGGCAGAACGTCGTTACGTATGAGTCTGGAGGATTTTACCGATGTCGACGAGACTGCAGGAGAGGCCGACGAGGCAAGCGACTCGGCGGGCGAGCAGGCAGAGAAGTCGGCGGCCGACCAAGAGCCAGCCGCCGCCAGCGAGGCCTCAGCAGGCGAACGT
>CAZOOU010000084.1:0-5791 GCA_964581495.1 uncultured Haloferacaceae archaeon | reverse complement strand
TGATCCTTGACCGGCGAGCGGTCGACCTGGAGCTCGCCGTTCAGCAGGCCGGTCGCCTGGATACCGTCGACAGCAACTGCCACCTCGGAGGCTTCCCGAATCTCGTCGGCCAGATGCGAGACGAAGACGGCGG
This sequence comes from uncultured Haloferacaceae archaeon, assembly GCA_964581495.1. GTDB lineage: Archaea > Halobacteriota > Halobacteria > Halobacteriales > Haloferacaceae > Halohasta. The sequence goes on along the minus strand of CAZOOU010000084.1, from coordinate 5,658 downwards.
TCGCCCCCTGGGTGTCGAGTGCTTCCAGGATGCCGGCGATAATCTTCGCGCTCGCGCCCGGTTCGGTGATCGACTCCAGTTCGTCGACCAACACGAGTCGACCCTCCGCGCCCGACACCAGTTCGCCGAACTCTCTGAGCGTGCTCTCGAAGGCTCCCGCATCGAGGGTGCCCTGGGATTTGGCGTAGTAGTGTAGCTCGGTAAACCGCTGGAGCCGAACCGACTCGGCGGGCACTGGTAGGCCCATCTGGGCCAACACGACGATGAGCCCAACCAGATCGAGCAGCGAGGTTTTGCCGCCGGAGTTGACGCCCGAAAGCAGGGTGACGCCCTCGACGCTGTAGTCGACTGGTTCGACCTCGTCGAACGCGACATCGAGCACGGGTGACTTCCCACCCGTGATTTCGAACCCGGCCTCAACAAACTCCGGTCGCACGCAGTCAAAATCGCGGGCGAACCGAGCGATTGCCAGTTCGACATCGAGTTCGAGCGCATTGCGAACCAGCTGGTCGACTGGCTCGCGGAGGTCGGCGAGATCAGCCGCGAGATCGGTTTTGAGCTGGGTCGCCCGGCGGTCCCGTTCGGCGGTGAGTTCAGTTTTGAGCCGCGAAACGGCCTCGTCGCGCCGCGAGATCGGAAACGTCGGCTCGCCGTCGAAGATCCGATCGGCGAGTTCGGTTTCCTCGGGTTCGAGCGCGAGGCTCTCGGTGAGGTGGTTTTGGGCCTTTTCGAGGGCGGTATCGAACTCCTCGTCGAGTTCCTGTGCCAAAAGCGAGTCGACGCGCGCGCCCTGTTCGACCAACGAGAGGAAGTCTTGGCCCTCGATAGTGACGTTTCGCTTTTTGATCGCCTCGCGGAGATGGTCGTTGGCGACCGACTCGGCCGTACCCACGGCGGCGTCCAGGTCGTCGACCGCAACCGCGAGGCGTGCTAACTCCTCGTCGCCAACGATCGTCCCGTCGTCGTCGACCCGCGAGAGGCCGTCTTCGAGCGCCGCAAGTTTGCAGGGCGGTTTCATCTCGGCGAGTCGGTGGACCGCACACGCCGCCAAAATCCGGTCACGGTTGGTGGCGAAAAACGACAGCAGGCGTTCGGGAACGACGATTTCGGGCTCGTCGAGCGCGTCGGGTCGCACCCGCACGTCGCCCGAGACATCGATCCCTGCAAACGATTCGTCAAGCACAAACACGGTCGAATACGCACGGGCCAGCTCGTCGATATCGCGGGCGTCCTCGACGGTTTCGGCCGACAGCTCCGGGACTCGACTTCTTGCTTTGGCGTACTGCTCGGCGTCCGCGGTCGCCAGACAGCGATCCCGCACGCGGAGTCCCGAGGGCTCGGCAAGGGGGTCGACACCGCCGAGAGCGTCGGTGACTTCGGGGTCGACATTGCGTGCGAGCGCCCGGTCGACCAACTCTCGAACCTCCTCGATGCGGGACTGGCGCGCGCTGGGATACAGCGTTTCGAGTCGCTTTTCGGCGTAGGTGGTGACCGCCCGCTGCTGGAGCAGCGACAGTGCGTCGTCGTACAGTGATTTCGCGCGGTCAGTTGCTAACAAACCGCCGGGGTCGTCGTGTCGACGCTGGATCGCCCCGCGGGCGATGGCGGCGGCTCGCCCCTCAGTGATGCCGGGTGCGCTCGCAATCGTCAGCACGTCGCCGTCAGCCAGTGCGGCCTCGGGGTCGTCGAGTTCGGCCAGCGCGGCGGCGGTTTTGCTGCCAACACCCGGAATCGATTCGAACTCCATCGGCTGGGCGTCTCTCCGGCAGTGACAAAAGGTTGCGGGTACCACACGGTGCGTTGCGGCTACGAGACGGTGAGCGAGGAATACAAAAGAGCAGCCGGGCAGACACGAAGGCGGGTAGGGGGAGTGACGCCCGCCCCACGGGCGTCCCCGCACGACGCAGCAACGGGCGGCGACGACATGCAATCGAATCGATGGTCGGTCACACAGCACGTCGACCCAGTGGCCGCGGTGGTCCACACGGCGAACAATCGCGGGTCGTGTTGGTTGACTGTCACCACCCAGTTGTAATGACGCTCTCGGATAGTATCACTGTTGTGGCCGTCTACTGCTGTCGCGAACAACGTGTTTTTGCCGTTCCGAACCTATCGACAGATATGACTCCGACAGCGAAAGCCGACGCCCTCCGCGAGGATCTGGCCGCCGAAGACGGCGTGCTCGTCGCCTTTTCGGGTGGCGTCGACTCGGCTGTCGTCGCCGCGCTGGCCCACGCCGCACTCGGAGACAGAGCGGTCGCCTGTACAGCCAAAAGCGAGACGCTGCCGGCGGCCGAACTCGACGACGCAATCGCTGTGGCCGACGAGATCGGGATTCGCCACGAACTCGTCGAGTTTTCCGAACTCGACAATCCCGATTTCGTCGACAACGACGGCGATCGCTGCTATCACTGCCGGACGATGCGGCTCGGCAAAATGTACGACACTGCCCGCGAGCTTGGTATCGAGACGGTCTGTGACGGCACCAACGCCTCCGATCCGGGCGAGGGCCACCGCCCGGGTCTGCAGGCCGTCGACGAACTCTCGGTTCGCTCGCCGCTGTTGGACCACGACATTAGCAAAAACGAGGTTCGACAGATCGCCGCCGACCGGGGACTTTCGGTGGCGGACAAGCCGTCGATGGCCTGTTTGTCCTCGCGGATTCCGACCGGGCTCGAAGTCACCGAGGAAAAACTCTCCAGAGTTGAAAAGGCCGAACGCCTCCTGCGGGAGTGGGGCTTCGAGCAGTTCCGCGTTCGGGACCACGACGGGCTGGCTCGCATCGAGGTTGCTCCCGAGGAACTCGACGACGCCTTGGATGCCGAGTTCGTCGCGGCGGCCCGTCGACACCTCTCGGATCTCGGCTTCGAGCACGTCACGCTTGATCTGCACGGGTATCGCACCGGCAGCGTCAGTCCGGCAGCCGATTCTGCGGGCGAGCTGTTCGCCCAGCAGTACCCCTCCGAGTAGTCGACTGCCTGCTGGTGGTGTCGATCCGACTGACGACCGGCTGTCCCAGCCAAAACTGAGCTGTCGGACTGTTTTCAGTATCAGATTCGATACTTTCAGGGACACAACTATACTTATGTTTGCTTTCTTTCGCATATGGCGAATACGCTGTCTAACGCTGACTCACACGAAGTCGACGCTGTCGAAGACGATGTGAGCGACTCGCTGCAGGAACTCCAGTCTGCCTCCGAGGTAATTGCGCGTCGAACTGACGGCATCGCCCAGATGGCCGACGAGCAAAGCGACGGGATGAATCAGGTCCGCAGCGAGGTCTCGAACCTCTCGGCGGCCGTCGAGCAGGTCGCCTCCTCGTCGGAAGAGGTCGCCTCCGAAGCAAAGGCCGTCAACGAGCAGGCCCACGACGGCCAAAAGGCGGTTCGACGGGTTAGCGAGGCGATGGACTCGATCGAAGACTCCTCGGAGACTGTCGACACGCGCGTCCGAACGATCGACAACCGGGTCGAAGAGATCGACTCGCTGGTCGAGGTAATCAACGAGATCGCCAACCAGACTAATCTGCTGGCGCTCAACGCCTCCATCGAGGCTGCACGCGCCGGCGAGGCCGGAGCTGGCTTTTCAGTGGTTGCCGAGGAGATCAAGGATCTCGCCGAGCAGTCACAGCGGCGGGCCAACGAGATCGAGGATATGGTCGACGGGATTCAGTCGGAGACCGAACGTGCGGTGGCCGCACTCGAAAAAAGCGACGAGACGGTCCAGCAGGGCTCCCAGGAGGTCGACAACGCCATGGAGAACCTCGAAGCCATCGGCAACTCCATCGAAGAGCTCGACGCCGGCGTCAGCGAGGTTGCCACCGCAACCGACGAACAGGCCGCCAGCACCGAAGAGATCGCCGCGATGGTCGACCAGACGGCGGCCAACGCCAACGAGATCACCGACGAAACCCAGGATATCAGCGCCGCGGTCCAACAACAGACCCAGATGATCGGCGATCTCGCCGACGGTGTCGAGCAGCTGTTGCATACTGACGACGTACTCGACGGCTAACGGTCGCCCGTAGGTCTAAATACGAAGCCGCCACACAGCGACGGTGGTTGTCAGTACATGGTCAACGACAGCGAGCAGTCGCCCGGCGAACCCCGGCAGTTCAGGAAAAACCGGTTTTTCGACGGCAAGCTCATGACGGCGCGGGATATGCAAACCGAACAACGCTACCATGCCGACAGACTCGAAACGGTCACGCGGCATGCAACCGGCTCAGGCATTCTTTCTGGCCTGGAGGTTACGTCGATCAGAGCGGTCGACGACCGCCTTGAGGTTGCCATTGATTCGGGAATCGCCCTCGACGGACTGGGTCGGCCGGTCGTCGTCGAGACGCCGACGACAAAATCGATTCCGGAGCCTGACGGCGACGAGTGTCATCTGTTCGTTCGGTTCGACGAGGTCGAAACCGATGCGGTGGCTCGCCCCGACGCCGACAGTCGACGGCCCGACGCTGACGCCGGTCGACTGGTCGAAGTCTTCGAGCTGACGTATCGAGAATCCCCACCCGACCGCCACGAGCCGTCCGTCGGGCTGCAAGACCACCTCGACGGCGAGGCGGCCGGCAGCGATCTCGGCGACCGGATCGCTGCTGGCTACAAACAGGACTGCCCGACACAGGCGTCCGATCCCGCCGTCTATCTCGGCGGCTTCGAACGCACCGCCGACGGCAGCTGGACCGCCATCGACGCGCCACGGCCCCATGTGTATGACAACGAGCTACTGTATGCGACGCTTATCGAACACATCACTGATCGGGACAACCCCCACAATACCGATCTCGATGCCCCGGCGCGCCGCGACCCGACGCCCGAAGAACTCGACAGCATTCACGAACGCGTCGACTACCTGCAGTCGGAGCTGTCGACGCTCAAAGCCCGCCAGGAGTCGACGACCCAACACCTGCTGGGCAAAACGCTATCGTCGGCCGCCCGACTGTTCGAGACGACCGCCGAGCGGTTCGTCGAACACCATCCCGCAGTCGCCAAAGCCGCCCGCGAACTCGGCCAGCGTGCGGGTGCTGCAAGCCACACTGACGCCGCCAGCGATCCCGCGGCGTTCCGTGCCACGGCCCGTCGACTCCAGCCCGCGCTTGTGGCGTTCGGCGACCAGCTCGACCGCGCGGCTCGCGGTTCGACCGTCGAGCGGTATTTCGACGCGCTGGCCGACCTCCAGTCGTCGCTCGAAGCCGACGACCCCGCTGCCGAGACCGCCATCGCCTTCGATGCGGTCGCCGAGGCCGCCGTCGACCTCGACGTCCTGCATCCGGCCCACGCCGAGCGATAACTCGTCTGTTTGCTGTCGGTTGTCGTCTCCCTGCTCTCCCAGCAGTGAGCTTTTGCCAATCAATACCTCAACTATTCGACCAAAAAATCCGAGGAAAAAACGTAAGTATAAGTGACATAACGGGGCCCAGTGTCCCCGTACCGCTGTAGACGGAAACTGCAGTGGCCTCAGACCAATGCCAGAATACCAATCACCTGGAGTGTACGTAGAGGAAGTAGACACCGGGACCAAATCGGTCGAAGGAGCCGGCACCAGCACTGCTGGCTTCCTTGGCGAGACCGAACGGGGTCCGGTTGAACCAACGCTGGTCACGAGCTTCGGCGAGTTCAAACGCACGTTTGGCTCCTCGCCGGCCTCCTCTGA
>CAZOOU010000083.1:0-5798 GCA_964581495.1 uncultured Haloferacaceae archaeon | reverse complement strand
ACGACGTCCCCTGTGAGGTCGAGTACATCAACTGCGAGGTGACCGACACCCAGTATCGCGTGCTCGCCCAGCTCGCCAACAAGTTCATCGAGAAAAACGAAGCCCGGATCGAATCGAGAATCGAGACGCTCGAAGCGGTTCGCGAACAACTGGCATCCGAATCCAACTCGACCGAATCGGACGACTCTTCGGCTGACGAAAGCGACATTGCGGCCGACCTCATCGCGGCTGCCGAACCGGACGATACAGCTACCGACACCGAACCCGCCGACCAGTCAGTCGACTTCGACTTCGACTCCGTCGCGGCAGTCGAGGCCGAGATCGACGCCTTACAGGCTGATCTCGACGAGATGGATCCCGTCCCGATGACGGGGTGGCCCACCGACCGAGTGTACTCGACGTTTTTCGAGGCCGTCGACTACCACGAGCGCGTGGTCGTCATCATGCTCGACGAGATCGACAAACTCGTCGAAAAAAGCGGCGACGACACCTTATATAACCTCTCGCGGATGAACTCCGAACTCTCGAACTCTCGGATCTCGATTATGGGGATCTCAAACGACCTGAAGTTCACTGATTTCCTTGATCCACGGGTCAAATCCTCACTCGGTGAAGAGGAGATCGTTTTCCCGCCGTACGACGCCACCCAGCTCCGTGATATTCTTCAGCATCGCGCCGATGTCGCGTTCAAATCCGAAGCACTCACCTCGGACGTCATCCCGCTGTGTGCGGCGTTTGCCGCACAGGAACACGGCGACGCCCGACGAGCACTCGATCTCCTCCGGACGGCCGGCGAGCTCGCCGAACGCAGCCAGGCCGACCTCATCGAAGAAACGCACGTTCGACAGGCCCAGGACAAAATCGAGCTCGACCGGGTCGTCGAGGTCGTCCGCACGCTCCCGACCCAGAGCAAAATCGTGCTGTTTTCGATAATCCTCCTTGAAAAGAATGGGGTCCATAACATCAACACCGGCGAGGTGTTCAACATCTACAAACGGCTCTGCGAAGAGATCGACGCCGACGTACTCACCCAACGGCGTGTAACTGATCTCATCAGCGAACTCGACATGCTTGGAATTGTCAATGCAGTGGTCGTTTCGAAGGGCCGGTACGGTCGCACCAAAGAAATGAATCTCTCAGTGCCGATCGACGAAACCGAGGCTGTCTTGCTTTCGGACTCTCGGCTCGGTGATATCGAAAACGTCCAACCCTTTGTCCAGGCGCGGTTCGACAACGACTGAGTTACTGACTTCCGTTTCGTCGCTATCTGCGTAGCGTACGACCAGCCGACAGCACAGTATCAGAGGACGTTCCGTCGACCAATCGCGTACGCCCCGCCCGCGCCAATCGCTCCCAGCCCGACCGGCAGCAGTGGGCCACTGCTCGCCGCGCCGGTCAATGCGAGTCGGATGTACCCCACGTACGGCGCTCGAAGCCGTGCAACCCCTGTCACCCAGTCGGCTTTTACCACTGGTGCAATTCCGTTTGCCTGATCATACTGGGCGTTGCTCCCGTCGTTGTCACCTTTCGTAATGTAGCCATCGTGTGGTGCTGGACAGTGCTGGAGGCCATCACAGTCGCTGGCCGATACGTAGTCGGGATTGGCTCTGTCGTGCCAGTTTTCGCCCTCTTCGACGAAAAAGTGCGCCCGGTGGATAATGGGGGGCCCAGTTGAGGCTGGATTGTCGAACACGATCACGCTTCCGGCGGCGTTAAACGATGCATACTCGCTTTCGTCGACTGTATCAGCCGTGACAACACCGAGCTGATCCGCTTGGCTCGGGCTGAACCGGCCGGGCTCGGTGACAAAGACCAGATCGTACTGGTTGATGTTGGGCTCCATGCTTTCGCTTTCGACTGCAACCATCGGTGGCCACACGCCGCTGATTCCAAACAACAGCCCACCGAGTATCAACACGATCGTGAGACTGATACAGAGTTCTCGAAGTAACAGCAACGGCCCGTCGCTGGCGGTGAAAAACCGTCGCCACAGCGGGTCGGTAGGTTCAGCAGGCTCGAACGGTTCGGTAGATCCATACCCGGTAGACCCAGATCCAGTAGATCCAGTTCCGGTAGATCCACTAGATTCGGATGATTCGGTCGGGGATCGCGACTCCGTCGACGATCCAGACTCACCTGCGGTGTCGTCGAGCCGTCGCTGGCGTGTCTCGTCGTTCGAAGAGTCTCGATCGCTCGCCGACTCGGCGTCGCTGTCCGGTCGACGATCCCCTGCAGTCATTGTCCGTTCATTCGACTGGCCCGTGTTTGAAGCTTCTGGGTACTTCCCCGACCACGTCTTGTGATTTCATCCACAGATACCGCCGTCTCTATCGAGTATAATGACTGCCTACCCACAAGTACACTTCGTTTGGCTGTCCGACACATGTAGTATGCAGTGGCTACTGTGCGGTCGACCGCTGGATCACCGTCGGCGGTCGCCGGTCCGGCACGCTTTTGGCTGGAGCCACCGCACGGATGGATGTGCCACTGGAGACGCCCTCTCGGATCGTTCAGGCGTTGGCGGCCCACGGCTACAACGCCGAGCGCGCTGCGGTGACGCTGTTGGCCGGTGCTGACGATCCACAGACCGCAGTTGAAGCCGTCGTCGACTCGGTTTCCGACGACACGCTTCGGATTACCGTCGACGATGTGCGGGCTGTTCTCGATGCTGAGCCGGCACCCGATCCGGCCGGTGTCTCCGGATCCAACGCCCAATCTACTCGAGCGAACAGTTCGGCGGCTCCATCCGACAGCCCACAATCGAACACCACTGTTTCGACTCCAGATACTCAGTCGAAAAACCAAACGACTAAAAAGGGATCTGCAGTCGAAACGGAGGGGTCTTCAAACGGGTCAGCGGTGGCTGCCGACGCGACACCAGCTTCGACCGACTCGACAGCATCGCAACCGAATCCCAAGACAGCAGCCAGCCGCTCGCCACCGCCGGCCGAGATCGCCGGCGACATCACGGGTCGGTCGACCGGGACCGGCGAGTACAAACAGTTCGTCACGACGTTTCGGGATCGGTACGAACGGCTCTCGAAACTGTTGGGCGGCCGCGTAAACCATCGGCCTGCGTCGGCGATCCAGTCGATGGCCGGCGGCAGCGACGCCGAAATGATCGGACTGGTCAACGATATTCGGTCGACCGCCAGCGGCCACTGGCTAATCGAACTCGAAGACACGACCGGCACGTTTCCCGCGCTCGTGATGAAAGACCGTGATATCGCCGAGTTGGTCGACGACCTGTTGATGGACGAATGTATCGCCGTCCAAGGAACGCTGGCCGACGACGCGGGGATCATGTTCGTCGACTCGCTGTTTTTCCCCGATGTCCCCCGAACCTTCCGGCCGTCGACGGCCGACCGTCACGTCCAAGCCGCCCTTATTTCCGATGTCCACGTCGGTAGCCAGGAGTTCATGGCCGACGCCTGGCATCGGTTTGCCGACTGGCTCCACACTGAAGAGGCCGAATCGGTCGAATATCTCCTTATCGCCGGCGATATGGTCGAAGGCGTTGGCGTCTATCCAAACCAAGACGAGGAGTTGGACATCGTCGACATCTTCGATCAGTACGAGGCCTTTTCGGAGTATCTCAAAGCCGTCCCCGGCGATATGGAGATCGTCATGGTGCCTGGTAACCACGACGCGGTCCGGTTGGCCGAACCACAGCCCGGCTTCGACGAGGAGCTTCGGACCATTATGTCGGCTCACGACTGTCGTATCTCGGGAAACCCGTCGACGGTAACTATCGAAGGCGTCTCAGTACTCATGTATCACGGCGTCTCGCTGGACGAAGTTATTGCTGAACTACCGGAACAAAAGGCCAGCTACGACGAGCCACACAAGGCGATGTACCAGCTACTTAAAAAGCGACACGTCGCCCCGCAGTACGGCGGCAAGATGCGACTGGCTCCCGAAACAAAGGACTACTTAGTTATTGACGACGTTCCGGATGTTTTCCACACCGGCCACGTCCACAAACTCGGCTGGGGCAAATATCACAACGTGCTCGCGGTCAACAGCGGCTGTTGGCAGGCCCAAACCGAGTTCCAAAAGAAGGTCAACATCGATCCCGACGTGGCTCACGCGCCGATCGTCGACCTCGATACGCTGAATATGACTGTGCGGAAGTTCGCCTGAGTCCCTGTCGACCTACGGTTCCTGTCGGTACTTGATCGTCCGCGAGCCGCGGAACATTGGACCCGTACCGGCTTCCAGAAAGCCAGCAGCCTCGACAGCGGCCTTCTTTTCGGCAGCATCGGTTTCGACCAACACCTCGACGCTCATATTTTCGCGGGCCGCAAACCGAACCGGTTCGCCCAACAGCTGTTGGCAGGCCTCACTTGTCCCGCCGAACTGGGTGACGTGAACGGTCTGGTCGTGCGCGTCGAAACTCACAAATCCCAATAGATCCGTCTCGCTTGCGTCGGTGTCGACGTTCGGATCGCGGTTTCCCTGGTCCTGTTCGGCCACGCGGACGCTTCGGTCGTGGACGAGGTTCCGGACGACATCCGCCGGTGCATCGGCCAACGCCGCAATCGCCTCGGCGTCGTCTTCGACTGCGTCCCGAATATGCATATACGGTCTACCGTCGCAACCCCGATAAAATCAGGGGGCAGTCGATCGAGCGATACTGAAGGCTTTATTGGCACCCACTCGAACCGTAAGCTATGAGCACGGCTACCAAGATCGTACTGGGCACCGTCAGTGTCTCGACTATCCTCGCGGTTGGCATTATCCTCTCGTTCGTCTTCGCGTAATGTTCAGCCACCGAGAGCTGTCGCCGACTCTCTCGGCGGCCCGCACACAGTATGCGCCCGACGCGGTTGTGCTTGATGTCGACCAGGACTTCGAGACGCTGCCGCCCGCCGTCGCCGAAGATATCGGACTCGCAGTCGACGCACTCGACCCGGCAAGCTACCCCACTGAGTGGCTCCCAGTCGACGCCCCACGCGCACTCCAGCAGTATGCGAGTTCGACGTTCACGATCGGAATGCCCGACAATGGGACGGTTGTCTGGACCGCCCAAACTGAGCCACCGACCGTTTTGGTAAAAAAGCGTGCCGAAGGAACGCCCGAGGCATTTCTCGATTTCTTGCTCGCCGAGGCATTCGTCCAGATTGACTGTGGCGTCCCTGAACACTTTCTGCCGTTTTTCGGCGAGCAGTACGCCACACTCGCCGACAAAACGGGACTTGGACCTGCGGATGTCTATCAGATCGCTGCCGCGCTGTTCGAGGGCTGGGTCGGTCTGCAGACCCGCGAGGCCTTCGAGTCATGGGCCGACGACTCCCAGTTCGAACCGCTGTACGAGACGTGGCTTGACGCCGGCCAGCGACTCGACGGTCGACTCGACGACCTTTCACGCGCGGTCGCCCACGGCGAGATGACGTTTCCCGAAGCGACCGAGTACGCCTGTTCGGCAATCAAACACAGTCGCGATATTCCGACACCGTTTGCCGCGCTGGACACCGACGCCTACCGGGAGTACGGTGCCGACTACGCCGTCCAGTGGGCCGACAAAACGGTCACAGCTCTGAGCGAGTAGGCAGAGCCTACTTATATACTGACTCGTCGGTCGACGCCACTGCTGCTCTACGGTTTATAAATAGTCGCTGTGTTCGTAGTTAAAAGTCGGCAGTCACACTGCTGTCGTCTTCGAGTGTGACGACACCGTCAAAGAGATCGTCGAACCGATCGAGCGTTTCGTCGCCGTGGACCTCCTTCGAGAGATGGAAGATCCCGACCGCGTCGTGGTCGGCCAGCAGTTCGAGCAGCTGTTTGGTTGCTTCATA
>CAZOOU010000082.1:0-5854 GCA_964581495.1 uncultured Haloferacaceae archaeon | reverse complement strand
TCCTCGTCTTCAACGTCGTCCTCTCTCTCTTCTTCACCGTCGTCTTCAGTTTCATCCTCTTCGACAGGCACGGTCACGGTCGCGCTGTCGGAGATCCGCTCGCCGTCAACGTCGACATACGGCTCATCAGTGCCGTCGTCCGAATCCTGCTCGAACTCTTCGGTGTCGGTCGTATCGAGATAGGCGACTACGGTCAGCGTCGACTCGTCGTCCAGTTCATCGTCGAGTTCGATCTCGATTTCCTCGTGGTCCCCGTCATCGAGATAGTCGGAGACACCGACGAACTCGTCGTCATCGTAGATAGCCACAAACCCACCCTCCGAGAGAGTCGCACTGTCGACGATGACTGTCTCATCGTCGATTTCTTGGTCTTCAAAATCGAGCTCCGCGAATGGAATAATCTCGACGACCGCGAGCTCGCCGCGGTCGGTCGTCAGAAAGCCGTGGATGTAGCTGCCGACACCGAGCGCCTCGCTGTCGAGCGTGATCGAAACGGTCTGGTTGGTCTCGCCGTCGAGTTCGAGTGTCAGTCGGTCGACGACGTCTCCATCAAGCCGGAACTCGACCGACTGGTTCGTCTCGAACTCATTGGGGTTCGAGACGGTCGCGTTGACGGTGAGGGGCTCGCCAACAGCAACCCGGTCAGGCGCGTCGAGATCCGCAACCTCAAATGAGTCGCCGGGGTCTGGATCATCTGGCTCCTCTGGTTCCTCGTCGTTTTCGGGCGCGTTGTCGTCGACTGTGATCTCGCCGTCGAGCTGCAACTGGTCGGACGGCGGGCCATCGGCGACGGCGAACCCTGCCATCCCGCCCGCAAGCAGTACCGTGAGTACAACAACGCCAACTGAGATACGTTCATACATAATGTCTCTCGCGTTCGCCCGCTGGCGACAGCGCGGTAGCAGAGACGTTCGGACACCGACGAATAAACCGAGACGACCGTTCCACTGAGTTGAGCGGCCGAGCTGAAACTCGGGTCAGCTTACTGAACGTATCCTATAGTACAGTCGACACAAACAGTCGCATCCGCGGTAATCTGCCCCTTAAATAGGGCATATATCACGGAACCACGCACCTTCACGATTAATACTGCTTCTTTTATGAGTGTGACCTCGACAGCGAGCCGTCTACAGAGCAGTCGACAAGCGCAGCCGACCGCAACTGGGGGCGACCAGCGTTCCGAAGGGCGTTTAGCCGTCGACGGCTGAAGAGCGCGTATGTCGTTACGTGTGACCTTTCTCGGCACCAGCGGGGCCGTCCCGACGACCGACCGGGCTCCCAGTGCCATTTTTATCAATCGTGAGGGCGACGGGCTGCTGTTCGACTGTGGCGAGGGCACACAGCGCCAGATGATGCGGTTCGGCACCGGCTTCGATATCTCCGCGATTTTTATAACTCATCTCCACGGCGACCACATTCTGGGAATTCCCGGACTCGTCCAGTCGCTGAGTTTTAATGGGCGAGAGGATTCCATCACGATCTACACTCCCCAAGGGACGGGCAGCGAGATCCAGACCCTGCTCACGGTCGGCGAGTACACACCAGCGTTTCCGATCGAAATCATCGAGGTCGCACCCGGCGATGTGGCACGCGAGACCGACGAGTACGACGTTCGGACGTTCCAGACCCACCACCAGACCAACGCGGTCGGCTACGCACTGATCGAGGCCGACCGGCCCGGCCGATTCGACCGCACAAAGGCAGAAGAGGAGTTGGGGGTCCCGCCCGGACCCGCCTACGGACGGCTCCACGCCGGCGAGTCGGTCGAACTCGACGACGGCCGCGTGATCAACCCCGACGAAGTCGTCGGCGAGCCCCGCCCAGGACGCAAGGTGGTGTATACGGGCGACACACGCCCGGTCGACGCCACCGTCGAGATCGCTGACAACGCCGACCTGCTCGTCCACGACGCGACGTTTGCGGCCGACAACGCCGACCGCGCCCGCAAAACAGCCCACTCGACCGGCGGTGAGGCCGGTGAGATCGCCGCCCGCGCCGGCGTCGACCGCCTGGCGCTGACGCATATCTCCTCGCGGTACGGCGCGGACCCCTCGCCGATCCGACGGGACGCTCAGGCCGCGTTCGACGGCGAGACGTTCATCGCAACCGACGGCCAGCTCATCGAGATCCCGTTTGCTGACGAGTAGGCGTCGACTAACGAGGTTCGGTCGACTATAGCGCACACAGGAGTTCTCTCAGCAGCGGTTTTGCGCTGCGGTAGCCACTGATTATAAACGACGATCACAGCCGCGGTCAGACTGCTCCGTGGTCATCGATGACTCGTTTTTCGCTGACTACACGCTGGTCGCCGTCGACCGACTCGCGGCGACCGCTGAGTAACCCGCGCGGCGTGGAGTATTTACTGCCGGCGACGCTACGATATATGTGACCGTGCGGACGAACATTATCGACGGGCCGGTGTTCGGCGTCGACATCCAGAGCGGCGACATTCGCGGCGATGCGCCCTCCTACGCGCTTGTCGTTCTCGACGACGGCGAGATCGAGCGGGACGTGGTCTCGTTTCGCAAACTGTGTCGACTGATCGAAAGCAACGAGCCGGCGCTGCTGGCGACCGACAACGCCTACGAACTCGCCGAGGACAAAGACGCCCTCGTGGGCTTTTTAAGTCAACTGCCATCGGCGACGACGCTTGTCCAAGTAACCGGCGACGAACGCCCCGAACCGCTCTCGCGGGTCGCCCATCGCCACGGCGTTCCCTACGGCAAAAAGCCGATGAAGGAAGCCGAGGCCGCCGCTCGGCTTGCGGCGGCCAACGTCGGCTGTGAGGTCTCGGCGTTTACCAACACGACGACCGTCAAAGTCGCCCGCGGCCGGTCGACCGGGAAAGGCGGCTGGAGCCAGGACCGCTATACGCGTCGGATTCACGGCAGCGTCAAAAAGATGGCCGGGAAAGTCGAATCGAAACTCTCGGCGGCGAATCTCGACTTTGAAAAGGACGTTACTGAAAAGTACGGCGGCTTTTCGAACGCGATTTTCACGGTCGAGGCAACGCCCGACGAGATCCCGATTTCGACCCACCGGGCGGGCGACACCAGAATCGAGATCGAGCGCGAACGCCGCGACGGCATTAGGTATGAACCGCTGGTCCAACGCCGCGACCGGGTGATCGTCGGCATCGACCCCGGTACAACCACGGCGGCGGCAGTTGTCTCGCTCGACGGGCGCGTCCTGGACCAGTTTTCGAGCCGCACCGTCGACACCGCGGGCGTCATCGAGTGGCTGATTGATCGCGGACGGCCTCTCATCGTCGCCGCCGACGTAACGCCGATGCCCGAAACCGTCGAGCGGTTCCGCCGGAGCTTCGACGCCACACGGTGGGTGCCGCCGAGCGACATCCCGGTCGACGAGAAGGTCCACCGTACCCGGGATCATGAGTACGAAAACGACCACGAGCGCGACGCGCTGGCCGCCGCGCTGTACGCCTACGACGACCACGAAGACCAGTTCGACCGCATTGCCGACAAAACCCCCCGGCAGTTCGACCGCGAGGAGGTGATCGCCCACGTCGTCAGCGGTGGCGCGTCGGTCGAAGCCGCCCTGCGGGAGCTCTCAGATGAGCCCGACCCTGAAAAAGAGGAGTCGACTCACGAGGAGCGAGAGCTCTCCGATGAAGAACGCCGAATCAAGGAGCTCGAAAATCAGGTCGACCGGCTCCAGTCGCACACCGACGAACTCGAATCGAAACTCGCCGAGCGCGACGAAACGATCGAGGAGTATCAAACAGCACTGTCGGATGCGCGGCGAAAGGAACGCCAAGAGGCCCGCGAGCGCCGCGAGGTCTCGCAGCGAAATCGGGAGATCAATCGGCTCGAACGCGAACGCGACGAGGCCCGCGAGCGCGCCGACGAACTCGAGGCCAAACTCGATCGCCTCAAAGAACTCTGGAAGCTCGATCACTCGAACGTCGACGCCGTGGCCGGTGATCGCAACCTCGTCTCGGTCAAACCAGTCGACCAGTTTACGAAGCGTGCGATCGAAGAGACTGACGAGGAAGTCGGCCTAACGAGTGGAGATATCGTCTACTTCCGTGACGCCTCGGGGGCGGGTCGAAGCACTGCCGAAACATTGGTCGAGATCGAGCCGCGGGTCGTGCTCCGAGAAGGTGGACTTTCGGATGTAGCCGACGAGGTGCTTTTTGACGCAGCGATTCCGGTCGGACCAGCTGAGGACGTTTCGATTCAGGAAATCGACGAGCTGGCGGTGGTCGACGACGAGGAAATCGAGGCCGTCATCGACGACTGGGAAGAGCGGGCCGAAGAGCGCGAACGCGAACAGAAGGCGAGCATGGTCGACGAACTCATTAGCGAACACCGCGCCGACACGAAAAGTAGCAGCAGGTAGCGACCGAGATTATCGAAACCGGCCACACCGGGGCGAACAGGCGGCTAACAAACGCAGTAGCGACCACTGCAGCGGTATAAAAACAGCAGCGACGACTGTCCCCCATTGTCTCGCTCAGTCGACGAGGAACGGCTCGATGGCGTCTTCGACAGCTGCTCGCGAAAGCGGCGCGTCGAACGCGTTCGGGAAGCCTGTCTCGCCGCCGACCACGCGGACGAACGACGCGTGTCGACCCTCCACGCTGTGGATACTCAGTGCCGGCGGGACGAGATCGGCATCCTCGATCTGTGGGGCCGCGCCAGCGTAGGCGGCCACACCTGTATCTTCAAGCACGGCAGCGGTCTCGATGAACGCCGTGGGGTCTTCGACCGCGTCGCCGAACTCGAACTCGGGTTCGTCGACCGGGTCGCCGCCGAGATCCTCGACAACCGCACCCAGGACTTCGGCGTGGATCGCTTCGTGTTCCTGGATCACTTCGATCTCGTCGTACACGTACTCGACAACCTCGTCGTCGAAATGTTTGATTCCCTCAACGTCGCAGAGGTCGTCGGTGTCGATGTTGTCGAGTGCCTCCTCGTAAAATCGGGCTTCGAGGAACTCAAGCGTGCGAGCGAAGTTCAGAATGTCGACATCGTCGTCGAACTCGCTGTCGACGGCTTCTGGGGGTTCGTCGCCGCCGTCTGCCTCGTCGTCGCCGGCGGCAACCGGCATCGTGAACGCGGTGCCGACACCGGCGACACCGAGCGCGCCGGCCGCGCCGCCGAGGAATCGTCGACGCGTGTTAGTTACCGAACGGTGCTGTTGGGTGGCTGTGTTGGGGTCGTTTACCATCCGACTAGTTGATTACAGTCGGCTGACAATAGCAGTAGTTACCAGTTCACACCGGATAGCAGTCGGCTGCACGCAGTCCAGTGGCCGCTCTGCGGCGGCCGACGGCAGGCACTGACTCGCAGTCAACAAGCGCGAAGCGCGTCGACATTCAGAAGTCATTTTACAGCGCTGTCCAACCTGCACGTATGGACGCCTACGAGCTGATCACCCGCAACGCTGATGAGGTGGTCACCGAAGACGAGGTTCGCACGCTAGCCAACGCTCCCGACGGCAAGCGAGCCTATGTGGGCTACGAACCCTCCGGCGTCCTCCACATTGGTCACATGCTGACCGCGACCAAACTGATCGACCTCCAGGACGCTGGCTTCGAGGTTACCGTCCTTTTGGCCGACGTGCACGCCTACCTGAACGACAAAGGGACGTTCGAGGAGATCCGCGAGACCGCCGACCGGATGAAAGCCCAGTTCATCGCCTACGGACTCGACGAGGACAAAACCGAGTTCGTCCTCGGCTCTGAGTTCCAGCTCGACGAGGCGTACACCCTGGATCTCCACGCCGCCGAACTGGAGACCACCCTCTCGCGGGCCAAACGGTCGATGGCCGAAATCCAGCGCGGCGACCACGCCAAAGTCTCACAGATGGTCTACCCACTGATGCAGGC
>CAZOOU010000081.1:0-5897 GCA_964581495.1 uncultured Haloferacaceae archaeon | reverse complement strand
CGAAGACGACGGCATGATGGGCCACGAAGACGAGTACGTCTTCTAACCCCTCGAAATTTCGAACAGTCTCCCAATAACCCTTAACTGCTGACCGTTCGTACGGCCAGCTATGCATAAAGACGAACTGCTGGAGCTCCACGAAGAGATGGTTACGATTATGGATAGCTTCCGGGCCCAGGAGTCGGTTGATTCCTCGCTGTTCGACCCCTACGAGGAACTCAGCGTCGACCCCTCACACGTCCACAAATCCAAAAGCGAGCACAAACACGCCGTCTTCGTGTTGGGCAACGCGTTGGCGACCGCGATGAGCGAAGACGAGTTCTCGAACGCCGGCCGCGTCGGCAAACGCATGAAAGAGCTGGCCGACGACGCCGAACGCAAGCTCTAACGTGCGCCGAGATCCGCAGCCGACGCGTCAATAGATGCTGGTCGCAGCCGACTCCCTGCTGGTCGTCGACGCCGTAGCGGCGTCGCTGGAGGGAGTGCCGCTTCACCGGCTGGCGCTGGCTGCCGCGATCATCGTCTCGGTTGGTGTCCTCGTTCAGCTCAGTCGGCCTGCCAGTCTTCTCGCGCCGCTCAGAACGCGGTTCGTCGCCGGCGTGCCGTGGGGCACGCTCATCGTCTGTTGGCTGTTGATCGTCGTCTACTATGGGCTACAGGGCGGGCTTGAGAACCCGAACGACCCGGTTGTGTTGCCGTTTCGGGCCTGGAGCTACTTCGATCCGTTCGGGATGCTGTTTGGCGGCTTTTCACACGCCAGCTTCAGCCATCTCACGGGGAACCTGCTCGGGACGTTGGCGTTCGGCTCGCTGGCGGAATACTGGTGGGGCCACTACACGGACGTCGACGACTCGGCTGAGACCGCACTCGGCCGACTCTGGCACACTCCGGCGGTCCGTGCGACGATCATCTTTCCGACGCTCGTGGTCGGCGTCGGTCTCCTCGGTACGCTGTTCGCACTCGGTCCCGTCATCGGCTTTTCGACGGTCGTGTTCGCTTTTGCTGGCTTTGGGCTCGTCCGATACCCGCTTGCTGTGGTGATCGCCAGCGTCGGCCAGGGTGTGTTGCGTCGACTGCTCGATGCCGCGCTTGTCCCCCAGCAGGTCGCGGTCGCCGAAAGCACGTTTAGCACGCCGTGGTTCGCCTCGATTGCCGTTCAGGGCCACGCAATCGGTCTTCTTGCGGGCGTGCTGGTGGGGCTTGCATTGCTGTGGTACCGCGAGGAAGCGCGACCGCCGGCGAGCCACGTCTGGGCTGGGGTGTTGCTGTTTGCGGTCTCGCGGTCGCTGTGGGCCGTCTACTGGTTCCGCGGCAACGACGTCTACGTGCTCTACCGTGCCGCTGGCCTCGCGTTGGTGTTCGTTCTCGTCGCCATCGTCACCTACGCGGTCGTCGCCCGCGACGAACCGATGGTCCCTGCTCAGGCGACGCCCGACCCCCGGACGCTCACCGAACGCTTTGATTCGATGACCTACCGGCAGTTCGGCCTCGTCATCCTGCTCGGTGGCGCGCTCATCGTCGCCGCGCCCGCGGTGCCGGTGAACCTGACGACCGCCGGCGACGCACCCCTGCCTGGCGAGCCACTCGAGGTCGACGGCTACGAAATTACCTACGGTGAGGACGTCCCCGACGGTCAACTCAGTGCGATCCCGCTCGAAGCGTTCGGCGAGTCGACCCAGCTCAACACCTCAGGGGTGATCGTCAGAAACACCGACCGACATCTCTGGGCGACCGACACCACGGCGGGCCGGCTGGCCGACAGCGGCGCGGCAACCGTCCGGCTTGGTGGGTTGGGCTGGCAGGAAACCGTCGACGTCGACCGCGAGGGGTGGCGAACGGTTGGCGGCGGGTCGACGTATCGTGTCTCGCTTGCCCACGACAACCAAACCCGGACGCCGTTTGCTTCGGAGCCCGCGACCGCCGAACCGATTCTCGCCGGCCACCGCGTGTCGATCAACGCCACCGCCGAGGACTTTTTCGTGACGCTCGAACCGGTCGAACCGACCGCGGAGACGAATGCGACAAACGCGACAAGCGAGTCAAACGCCTCGATATCGATCCGCGAGCCAACAGCGCCGGCAAGCGGGGAGCCTGTCGGCGTGCCCGCCGAAAACGAGTCGGTGACGCTGGGGCCGGTCCAGCTTGTCAACCAGCAGGACCGCCTGATCGCCGTCGAGGGGTCGACGGTCGTGGTCGTTGCTCAAAAGGAGTAGTCTGCGACGAAAAACCGTCGCTCACGGCTGGTTTTAGGCGATCTCGATCCCGACCTCGGCGCGGCCGGTCAGCGACCCAACGAGCGAGTTGTCGTACCGAAACACGAACGGCGAGCCGATAGCCACCCAGTCGTTCGCGTCGACGGCCGCAAACAGCTTGTCTCTGGCCCGTTCGAGCCGATCAGCCGACGGATACAGCGAGACTGACCGTACCGCGACCGTCCGCGGGGTTTCGACGGTCAACTGCACGGTGGGATCGCTCGGCTCTGGGGCGGTCTGGGGGCTGTAGGTGGGTGGCAGATAGCTGGTGACTCGAACGGGCGTCTCCCGCGTCTCGTCGGCCTGGGGAGTCGTCAGTTCGAGCGGCTGGCTGTGGGTTCGCAGCGGCGTCGTCGCCGGAATCCGTTCGGCGGCCGTGTTCGCCCCGCCGAGATACTGGTCGAGTCGACGGCGGCCCGCGTTCTCGCGGTCGGCGACGGTTTCGGCGACCACCACAGTTGGATACTCTCGGAGTTCGACCCCGCCGGCCTGCCGGCTCTCGTAGTCGACCGACTCGGTCGCCCGCGAGCGATAGTACTGCATCCCTGCGACTGTTGCCAGCCCCGCCAGCGCGCCGGTGACGAACGTCGTTGCCCGGTCCATACCACTCTCATTACGCCGGCGTATAAAATACACTCGCCGCTGTCTGACAGTCGACTGCGCTGAGCTGTCAGCCAAATTATTCAAAATCGGCCGACGAGGCAGATTCGTAGGCCCCGGCCTTGCGGAGTCGACCCGCCTCCCGAAGCACGCTGGGCGTCCGACAGACCCCCGGCGCGCCCGTGGCCTGCGGGACCGTGCAGTTGTTGCAGTTCTCACAGACCACTGCGGTGTCGGGACTCGCATCCAAGAGACGCGCTGGCAGCCGCGGCTCGGCATAAAAAGGGCGGCCGAGGCCGACCATCTCACAGTCAGATCCGAGCAGCTGGTCGATCTGCTCGCGGGTGCGGATGCCGCCCTCCGCCAGTACGGGGACGTCGACCTGCTCGCGAACACGCCGACAGAGCCCGCTGTTCCACGCCGGCTCGAAATCGTAGTAGTATGATTCGAGCCAGTTGCCGACCTGAAGGAGTCGACGACGAACGGGGCCGCCAAACACCCTGTTGTACCCTTCGCGGAACTGCTCGGCGTTCCACGCGCGCCCCGGATGCTCGCCTTTGATAATGCTCATATCCCAGACGACAGAGCCCGCAACGGGAACCAGCGCGTCGAACCCAGCGTCTTCGAGTCGCTCGCAGCTGTCGACGGCATCCTGTTCGGTGAGATGCGGGCCGATTCCCGGCGGGGTGGCGGTTTCGGCCGGCACCTTCGTCATGAGCGGCACGTCGCCGCACCGCTGGCGGATTTCGTCGGCGACGACCTCGAGAAACCGGACGCCGTCGGCGAACTCGTCAGTCCGGCGATTGTAAAACGGAGACAGAAACTGGTGGACGATTCCCATGTTCGCGCCCGCGATGTGGATCATGTCGTAGCCCGCGTCGACGGCCCACGCGGCCGACTGACCGAACTCCGCCGCCAGTTCGTACACCTCCTCGGTCGACAGCACGTGTGGGGTATAAGAAAGAAAGCCGAGCCGGTCCAAAAGGCGGAGCACGCGCGGCGGCCGCGAGACCGCCAGCTGCCGAAGCTGTGGGTTCTCGCGGCGAAAGCCGTGGTTCCAGGTCTCCATGCTCCGCAGCCCGCCGTGTTCGAGTTGGATGGCAATCGCCGCGCCGTGGCGGTGGATGGCGTCAGTGAGCGCGGAGAGCTGCTCGACGAATTCGGGGTCGTCGACGTACGTCATGTTCGGCGCGGCACAGCCGCCCGGCCCACGGACGATGGTCGCGCCCTGACAGACCAGCCCTGCGCCCGCTTCGGCGGCCGGTTCGAGGTCGGCAATGAGGGTTTCGACGGCGTCGTCCGCGTTGCCCGCACACTCTAAGAGCGGCGCGCGATACAACCGGTTTTTGAGGGTGAGCCCGCCGATAGAGAGGGGCGTTTCGAGCGTCGGGGACATAGTTCGGGTTGGCCGTCGACCGACTTAGCCTTCGTGTCCGTTGCGATAGGCTCAACAGTCCCCGGCGGTACTGGCTAGCTAAGACACTCACACATCCTATGGCTATCACTGATCCGTGTGACACCCTCGCTCCGAACCGCCCCACCGCATTAGCCGCTGTCTTGGAGGCCAGATGAACCGTCGACTCATTCTTGCCATCCTGGCGGTTGCCTTGCTCACCGTCACCGCCGGCTGTCTGGCGTACGTCACCGGCGGCGGCGAGGTCGACGACGAGGTGCTCGACCGTGAGCCGGCCGAACCCTACTCGTGGGAGACCGACCGCGACGCCCACCTGAATCTCCACACTGCCGACGAGGTCCAGGCCGTCTACCGCGTCGAAGAGGGCCAGACGCTTCGGCTGTATCAGTCGACCGGCCTCGGCACTGAGGGGCCGCTCGACATCTCGGCGGTCCGATTCCAGTTCGAAGACGGCACGGAGATCACCGGCACTGAACTCCGCGACAGCGACGAGGGCGATGTCGACCAGACACCTGATGAAGTGTTCGTCACCGCGCCGGCTGACGGCCAGTTGGCGTTCTCAGCAGGGGCGACGCCGCGTCGACTCGCACTCCCGGTCTTCGTCGAGGGCTCCTACAAGGTCATTCTCCCCGAGGACTACCGGATGGATTTCTTCCTCTTTAGCAACACGGCTCCGCGCGGTGCCCAGACCGAGATCATCGACAACCGAGTGCATATTACCTGGGAGGAGGTCACTGGCGGCACGATTGTCGCCCAGTACTATCTGGAGCGTGATCTGTACATCTTCGGCGGCGCGGTCGTCCTGCTCTCGGCGATCGCCGTCGGCGGGCTCTACTACTACCGCCGACAGATCGACCGTCTGCATGATGTCAGAGTTTCGATGGGCCTGGATACCGAAACAGACGACGAGGAAGAGCGATGAACGTCGCCATCGTCACCGTCGGCGACGAGCTGTTGGTCGGCCAGACGGTCAACACCAACGCCGCCTGGCTCGCCGAACAGCTGACCGACCGCGGCTGTACCGTCGACCGAATCACGACGCTGCCGGACCGCATTGCAACGATCGCCCAAGTCCTCAACGAGTACCGCGCCGCGTACGACGCCGTCGTCGTCACCGGCGGGTTGGGACCGACCCCCGACGACGTGACGATGGCCGGCGTGGCCGCGGCGGTCGGCCGCGAGCTCGCCCACCACGAGGCCGCCCACGAGTGGCTCGTCGACCACGGCGGCTATGCGGCCGGCGATCTCGACGAGGGCACAACCCACCTGCCGGCCGGCGCGCGCATGCTGCCCAACGAGGTCGGCGTCGCGCCGGGGGCAGTGATCGAAGATCTCTACGTGCTGCCGGGCGTGCCCAGCGAGATGAAAGCGATGTTCGAGTCGGTCGCCGACGCGTTCGACGGCGAGCCAACCCACACCGAGACACTGGTCGTCGACGAGCCCGAAAGCGCACTGCTCGACCGCCTTGCGGCGGTCGGCGATCGGTTCGATGTGCGCGTCGGCAGCTATCCCGGCGAGTACGTTCGGGTGAAGTTCAGCGGCACCGACAAAGAGAGCGTGGTGGCTGCCGCCGACTGGTTTGCGGGGCGTGCAGAGCTCCGGGCGGAGTAGGCGAGTACCGCTCGTAGGCA
>CAZOOU010000080.1:4738-6069 GCA_964581495.1 uncultured Haloferacaceae archaeon | reverse complement strand
GGCTGGTCGGAGTGTTAGGGCGGCGAAACTGAGCGGCTGACGCTCGCTTCTTTAGCTATCTGTTGTTGCAAACTGACGAACCCGTCTCTCTCTCGTTGGCTTTTAGGCCGTAACCATCCACGTCGTTCCCGAAGAGTAGCCCCATTTTTCGACCGAGAGATCGATGTCGCCTTCGACAAGCGGCGTCATGTTCGCGCCGACTTCTTTGGCGGTCATCCCCAGTTCGTCGGCGATAAGGCGGGATTTGAAGTAGGTCTGGCTGTCGGACTGCTCGCGGAGGTAGTTGAGAATGCGCTGTTGTTTGGCCGTCAACTGCTCGTCGACGGTGCGGACCGTCGACTGGCTTTCGGCAGCGGGTGCTGTGCTCATAGCTAGACTGTGCGTGTATCGACTAATAGGGGATTTGGTACGACCGGTTAACACGCCGCTTGCATGCGGTTTTGGGCCTTTCTTTGGTGTCGTTGGCAGCTCCCTCGAGTGGTTCAGGTACGGTTGGCTAACAGCTGGTCGACCGATTTTAATACGGCCGACCGAAAGGGTGCGGTATGCAACCCAAAGCCGATACGTACGGGCAACTGGTCGACAGCGGTGTCATTGCCGTGCTGCGCGGGGCCGATCCGGACACGCTCGTCGGAATCGTCGACGCGCTCGTCGAGGGCGGCGTCACGGGAATCGAACTCACTGCCGACACGCCGGGCATCGAAGAGATGTTGGGCGAGCTCACTGCCTCGTTTGACGACGACGAGATCACCATCGGCACCGGGACCGTCCTCGACGCCGAAACGGCCCGGATGACGATGCTGGCGGGCGCGGACTTTGTCGTCAGTCCGAGTCTCCACGAGGACGTCATCGAGATCTGCAACCGATACGGAACGCTTGTCGCGCCGGGGATTATGACGCCCACGGAGGCGATCCGGGGCTACGAGATGGGTGCGGACCTCGTCAAAGTGTTTCCGGCCTCCTCGCTGGGGCCGGGGCACCTGAAATCGATCAAGGGGCCGTACAGCCAGATTCCGCTGATGCCGACCGGCGGCGTCGACCTCGACAACGCTGCGGATTACATCGACGCTGGCGCAGAATGTGTCGGCGCGGGGAGCGCACTGGTCGACTACGCCGCGGCCGAGCGCGGCGAGTTCGAGACAATCACCGAAACCGCCCGCGAGTTTTCAGCAGTTATCGACGACGCCCGTGACTCCTAGTCGGTAGGGTCGTGATCGTTGCGGTCGGTCGACTCTGCGTTCTCGTTGGCAGTTGATTGTGCGTCCCTGTTTTCGGTCCGTGTCGACTCTGCGCTCTGCGTTGACTCGTCGTTTTGTGTTGACTCATCATTT
>CAZOOU010000080.1:0-4638 GCA_964581495.1 uncultured Haloferacaceae archaeon | reverse complement strand
GCGCTGATTCCTCGTTTTGCGTCGACTCCGACTCGTCGGCGTCGGTCGGCTCCACTGTTCCGTCTTGCGTCGACGCTGACTCTCCAGTTTCGGTTGGCGTCGACTCCTCGGTGTGGTCGTCATCTGCGTCGACCATCGACTCTATGTGGGCTCTGGCGAGTCCTTCACGCCGGCGGGCCTCCCGGCGATCCGCAAGCGCGTACCGGAGTCGCTCTGTAAGCTCCTCGCGAAGCTGTTCGGCGTCCCGCTGGTCGATGTCGACCGCCGCCGCATCCGTTCCAAGCAGCGACAGCGAGCCCGCGGTGTCGGCGATCACAGTGGCAACCGACCACCGTCGCTGGAAGATCGTTCGGGTGTCGATCACCGTCTGAACCCGGTAGTAGGCGACCAGTTTCGTCTCGCGGGACCAAAATCCGTTGCGCGTGACGAGATGATCCTCACCGAGCCAGTAGCCCCGGTGGACCCATTTGTAGTGGGCCGCAATCGGCGTTGCCAACACGGCGATGGCGGGCAGATACCACGGCAGCGTGGTGACGTCGAACCACGATGTGAGCCCATACAGTACCGCAGTTAGCACGCCAAGTGCGATCAGATAGCGCGCGAGATACCGTCGACGGATGCGTTTGGGCGGCTGTCTGAACGTCGGTGGGTCGTAGGGGGCAATCTCGTTGGCGAGCTGTTCGACCCGCTTTCGGCTGGCGATCGGCACGGCGGCCTCGCTGCCTCGACCGCTGGCCTGACCGGGTGCGTAACCAGCCGTCTCGACGGCCAGCGTGGCATAGCCCGTTTTCCGTTTTAGCGGGTTGTCTTTGATCGTCATTGCCTGGATCTTATCGAACGGAATCGTTCCGCTGTATCGCTGGAGGAGGCCGCGTTCGTACCGCAGTTCGTCGTCCGAGCGGGTCAGCCGGAACCCCCAGTAGTTGACGACCGCCGAGATCGCGCCGACGATCCAGGCCAACAACACCCCACCGACCAGCAGGACGATGAAAAAGCCGAGCAACAACAACGGTGCCGCGTCGACCGGGATGATCGGCGAGACGAACGGGATCGAGCCGGTGGCGACAGCCAAGATTAGTCCCGGCACGCGTGGATCGAACGACAGGATGCCCGACAGCGCGAGCTCCGAGGGGGCGATCTCGAACAGCACCTCCTCGTCGACTGTGCGGTCGGCTTCGGTGTCGCTGTCGGCTGGCGTGGCCGACTCGTCGCGTTTGTACCGCCGGATATCCTGTTGGAGTCGCTTGCCTTCGAACGCCGAGACGTACTGGATGGCTGCTTCGGTTGAGCCGCCGCCGGCGGTCTCGATGTTGACCGCCGAGAGGCCGACGAGTCGTTGGAGGACGTTGCGCGTGATGTCGACGTTCTGAATCCGACCGTACGGAATCTCGCGCTCGCGTCGACTGAACACGCCCGAGCGAATATCGAAGGTGTCGTCGGTGAGCTCGTAGCTAAATCGCCGATAGTAGGCGATCTCGTAGACGACCGCGGCGAGCACGATTGCGGCGACCAATCCGAAAAACTCCGGGCTGCCGAATCGGATGCCCGCACCGATCGACGCAATAAATACGAGCGTGATAGCAAGGCTGGTCGCTTTTTGGAGTGCGCGGTAGGGAACTGATTTCGGCGAGAGTTTCACACCGCATCCTCCCCGTCGGTGTCGATCACGAGCCGTTTGAGTCGTTTGCGCAGCCCGTCGGCATCACCTGGCGTGAGCCCCGGAATCGTCACGTCAGCCCCTCGGGAGCCCGCGGTGTAGACAACCGTGCTTGCGAGGCCGACCAGTCGTTCGAACGCCGACCGCCGGGAGTCGACGTGCTGGATGCGGACCAGCGGGACTTCCGTTCTGATCTCGGTGAGCACGCCGCGTTCGAGATAGATGGCGTCGTCGCCAACCACGTATCGCCAGTTGCGGTAGCGGAGGATCGCATGAAGAACGCCGAGAGCGATGATGACTGTCGCTAGCCCTGCCGGCACGAGTGGCGAGGCCTCCAACACCGTCGCCATCCCAACGCCGACCGCGCCAACCACTGCACCGATGATGACTGCTCGCAGCACCCAGACGATTCTGATTCGTGGATTGAGCTTGTTCATCGATTGGCCTCCAGCTGACGGGACCGACGCAAATACATACCGAACGCTACTGCCGGCTGCGGTATAAATTCCAATATCCTGCTATGCTACTGCGACTCTGCCTCCGACCAAGCGTGCAACTGGTCGACCGCGATTTCGCCGAGTCGTGCGGCCCTCTCGCTGTCCGGCGCGCCGACGTACAGCCCGTTTTCGTCGAGGCTGTCGACAGCTTCGATCCCGCTTTCGGCTGCCAGTAGGCTCCCGGCGTGGTGTTCGTAGCGATCGGGATGAAAACAGACGATTCCCTCTATCGAGCCACGGGCGACCATCCCCCAGTCGACACACGGAGCCCAGGTTGCCACCACGCGCTTGCAGTGGTCCCGAAGCCCGAGTTCGAGTTCTTCGGCCTGGGCGGCCAGCTCGGGGTCGGTTACCGCCGACAGCCCGATGACGAGCGCGACGGTACCGTGTTCGAGCGGAAGGTCGCTTTCGGCTTCGAGCGGCTCGCCGTTGAGCGTCGCACCCTCACCCCGCCGGGCGACGTACAGCGAGTCGACCAGTGGCTCGTAGATCGCTGCGGCAACCGGGTCGTCATCTTTGAGGACGGCCACCGCGCTGGCGAACTTCGGGTAGCCGCTGGCGAAGTTGTTGGTGCCGTCGAGCGGGTCGACCACCCAGCGGTAGGCGCTGTCGGTGTCGTCGTCGGACTCCTCGCCGTCGAACGCGTGGGTCGGATACTGGGTTTCGATGACCGTCCGGATGCGGCGTTCGGCCTGGCGGTCGGCGACCGCCTTCACGTCAATGGCGTCGTACTCGCCGTCGACGGAGCCGTTTCTGAACGTCTCGCAAAGATAGTCGCCAGGCGCGCGAACAGCCTCGCTGGCGACCGCAGCGAGTTCATCGGTCGACGGTGACATACTGGTCAGTTGGTGGCTGCGGTCATGACAGCGTCGGTCGGCGGGCCAGCGGTCCGGAGCTGCTCACAAAAAGGAAACCGATGAGATCGCAACTCCGACCGTGGAGCTGCTCGCTGTCGTCGCAGTCGACGCTGTCTCGTCTGATGGCTCGATTGACACGGAGTGAGATTCCGCTCGATTGAATGTTATATTTATTTGTGCGCTGAGGACAACTAGCTGCTAAATGAGTTCACCGCATGTGTTGCTTGTTGAGGATAGCAACTTCATGGCGACAAAAGTCGTCGAGACGTTAGAGTCGGCCCACGAGTTCGCGATCACGACCGTCAGCACCGTCGACGAGGCGCGCCGCGCGATAAAAAACGGGTCATACGATTGTGTCATTTCAAACTACGAACTGCCGGACGAAACCGGCGTCGAACTGGCTGACTCGCTTCAGCGTGATGCTGAGATCCCGTCGGTGCCGCTGATTATTCTGACCGGCCGCTCGCTCGAACCGCTGGCCAAAGAGGCCATCGAGGCTGGCGTTACCGAGTTCGTCTACAAAGGCGATCAGGCAACCGGCGAGATGGACGTGCTCGCAAACCGGATCCGGGTTGTCCTGCGAGCCCAGCGGGCCCAGCAGGTCGACACAGCCTGATCGGTCCCGACCTCGTCTCTTCGAACCCGTAGGCTTTTGATTGATCCGCCCCCAGTTCCTTGTAATGAAAGAGTCGCTCATGGAGATCATCTGCTGTCCGATGGACAAACACGACCTCGAACTCACCGTCGACGAACGCGACGGCGACGAGATCCTGGAGGGAACGCTCACCTGTCCGGAGTGCGGCGAAACCTACCCAATCGAAGACGGTATCCCGAACCTGCTGCCGCCGGATATGCGCGAAGAGGCTCCGGCCTGAGCCAACACCTAATCGAGCCTGAAGCTTTTTGAGGTGTGGGTCCGTCTGACAACCGTGGCTCGTCTCTCAGTCGACCTCAACCGTGATGGCCTCCACGAGATAGCGGTGGCCTCGTCGTTCGAGACGGATGGTCCCTTCGAGGTTCAGCTTCGCAATCACGGCGAAGCGATTCACGTTCACCTGAATCTGGACGACGAGCTCTCTGCGGTCGCCCGGCTGAACGAAACCAACCACTACGTCGAGCCCTACAGCCAGCGATCGGTTCCAATCGAGACAAAATCGGTTTCGACGCCGGTGACTGGCCGGCTGAAAATCGTCACCGGCTACGGCACGAAATCGACGTACTCGACAGTACGGCTCTCGCCGCCGGGAACGGTTACCGAGCACGTCGTCGTCGACGAATCGCTCGCCAAACCCCAGCGACCCGACCCCGAGCCGCCGACGCCCCGCGAGCAGCTGGCAGCAGCACTCCCGGTGGGCATCCGGCCAGCGGCAGTCGGTCTGGCGGTCGCGTTGGGGGCTGTGTTGGCAACCGCCGTTATCAGCCAAAACAGTGTGGCAATCGCCGGCTCGCTGGTCCTCATCGCGGGTGTGTTCGCCGCGCTGGCGTTCACGCGCCGCGTGTGAAACGCGCTGCGAAGACAGCCCTGTGTGTCAGATCGACAGTCGACTCCCCATCTGTGTGGCGTCGACGGTCAGTCTTCGTGGTCTGTGTCGACATCGTCGCCATCTGCGTGCTCGGTGTCGTGTTC
>CAZOOU010000079.1:0-6081 GCA_964581495.1 uncultured Haloferacaceae archaeon | reverse complement strand
ACGATTGACCAGACGACAATCGGCCAGATTCATGTCGGCGGCGTCCATTCGGTTGACCAGCCGCGATGAGCGAACTCCGAACGTGCGAGACACACGGCTGTTTTGAGGGCGACAGCTGTCCGGGCTGTGAGACACGCGGTCGACGACTGCTGACGGCATCCCAGCGACGCCAGGCGTCGAAATTCCTCAGTGGGGCGCTGCGGCATTTCCCCGACGATGCTGGCCTCACACTCGACACAGCGGGGTGGGCCGCTTGGGAGACCGTCGTCGAGCGCACCCTCGAACGGTATGAGTGGCTTACCCCAGCCGGACTCAAGGCGATTGTCCAGTTAGATCCAAAAGGTCGCTTTGAGATCGACGACGGTCGGATACGCGCTGGCTACGGCCATTCGGTCGACGTTGCGCTGGAGTCGGCGTCGACGCCCGTTCCAGAAACACTCTATCATGGCACCTCGCCTGCTGCGTACGAAGCAATCCGTTCGGAGGGACTCAACCCGATGAGCAGAAACCAGGTCCATCTCAGCGGCGATATCGAGACTGCCCGCGAAGTGGGCCGACGACACGCCGCCGACCCCGTGGTGTTGGCGGTCGACACGGCCGCGCTGGGCGGCGCTGGCGGTGAGATAACCAAACGTGGCCGGAGCGTGTATACGACCGACCACGTCCCGCCGGCAGCGCTGCAACGTGTCGAGTGACGGACTACGCAGAGAAATGCCGGGCGATGCAGAGGATGAGAGACGCGTTGAACACCACTTACTGGAAAGGAAAGAATACCGCGTATCGGCGTTCTACTGTGTCGACCCGACAACGCGACAGGTCGCCTATGGTCCGTAACCGACAACGGCGTTTGCGGGGCCGTGAATCGACAGCGAGCAGTTAGTGAGCCGGGTCTTCGGCTGGCGCGAGCATGTCGTCGATCTGTAGGATGAGGATGTTGTTTGTGTCGTCTTTGGCATCGAGCGTCCCCGTGATGCGGAGTTTCGACAGCGGCGTCGGGCCGACGATGACCTCGTCGCCCTCGTGGAAGTCTCGAACCGATCCCTGCAGGTGGATCTCGGCCCGGCAGAGTTCGGGGTGGTGGACGCTTGAGAGATCGATGCTCTCGACGTTGGCGTTCTCGACGGTCTCGTCGTTGTGGAACAGCGGCACCGCGGCAGCCTCGTCCATCTCGTCGACATCGAGTGCTTCGTAGGCGTTTGCGGTCGGTTTATAGCCGCCTTTGGGGCCGGGGACACCCTCGACGAGCTGGAGGGCTTTGAGGCTCTGCATCTGGTTGCGGATCGTCCCTGGGTTGCGGTTTACTTCTTCGGCGATCTGCTCGCCTTTGACAGCGTCCTCGCTCTGACGGTGGAGGTTTGTGAGTGCTGTCAGTATCGTTTTTTGGCTTGGTGTAAGCTCAATTGATGACATAAGGCCCGATTAGAGCGGATCGTTCATAAATCCGATGGATAACTAGTAACAATTCATCGACCGGAAGCGCATATATACGGGTTTTGAGACGTCGACGGTGACCGGCGATACTGCTAATTAGGTGCCGCCTAACGCCACACCATGGAACGGACTGTCAGGGTGATCGGCGCACCGACCGACTACGGAGCCAACCGCCGGGGCGTCGACATGGGTCCGTCTGCGATCCGGTACGCCGGGGTGGCCGACCAGCTCCAGTCGGCCGGAGCCACGGTCGTCGACGCCGGCGACGTCCAGGCACCGTACGCCGACGAGTGTGATCCAGAAACCCGCTCTGTACAGGAGGGTGCCCAGTTTTTCGAGGAGACCAAAGCCGTCTGTACCACGCTTGCGGAGCTCGTCGAGACGACACTCAAAGCCGACGAGTTTCCGCTGGTGCTCGGTGGAGACCACTCTGTCGCCATCGGCTCGGTGGTCGGCTCGGCACGCGAGGGACCGCTGGGTGCGATCTGGTTCGACGCCCACGCGGATCTCAACACACCCGCCACCTCGCCGTCGGGTAACATTCACGGGATGCCGCTGGCAGCCCTGCTCGATATCGGCGAGTTCGCCGACCACGAGTGGACGAGCGCGCCAACGCTCCGGGCCGAAAACGTCGCGCTTGTCGGACTCCGGAGTCTCGATGCGACCGAACGCCAAGCGCTCGTCGACAGCGAACTGTCGACCTTTACGATGTCTGAGATAGACAGCCGCGGGCTGCCAAGCGTTATTGACGACGCTCTGGGGGTCGCAACCAAGGGGACAGAAAGCGTGCATCTGAGCCTTGATCTCGACTGGCTCGATCCAACTGAGGCTCCAGGGGTGGGAACCCCGGTCCGGGGTGGAGTCACCTACCGGGAGGCCCATTCGGCGATGGAGCAGGTCGCCGCCACCGCCACCGTCCGGTCGATGGATCTCGTTGAGGTAAACCCGACGCTCGATCAGTACAACGAAACCGCCGAGCTGGCGACTGAACTCGCCGCCAGCGCGCTCGGAAAGCGGATTCTGTGACGCGGAACGCCGGCTGGATGTCGAAGCCGACCTCCAGTTATGTGGTATGCGTCGACTACCGCGCTAGCAGGCGAACGTCGACCCGAATTACCGGACCGGCAGCCGGTCGACCAACTCGGCACCCCGGGTGAACATCCCACCGCGGCCTTTGCCCTCGGTAATGTTTCGAAAGACGGCTTCAGGATCGTTGTTCCAGACCCACTGCCAGCGCGTGCGGGCGAGCAGTGCGAGTTTACGGGCGGTACTGAGCTGCGGCGTCTCCGAGAGCACGTCGTACTCTCGGTTGCGGATAAGCCGGTGATGGTCGGCGTAGAGGACGGCGGCCAACAGCACCGCCAGCTGGCAGTCTTCGGGGAGATATTTGATGCCGGCGACGCCCTCCTTGTACAGTCCCTCGGCCCGGGTGAGTTCGTCCTGCATGACGGCCGCGAAGTTGGCATCCATCTCGAAGTTTTTGAGCTGGGCTTCGTCGACGCCGTGTCGACGGAGCGTCGTCTGTGGCAGGTAGATCCGGTCGCGTTCGACGATGTCTTCGCGGACATCCCGCAGGAAGTTAGTGAGCTGGAATGCTTCGCCGAGCGCCGTTGCGTGTGGAAGGGCGCGCTCGGGTTCGTCAGGGTCCATCACGGCGGTCATCATCCGGCCGACCGCGGAGGCCGACCCATCCATGTAGGCTTCGAGCTCGTCGTAGGTCTCGTAGCGGGCCGTGTCGATATCCGACTCCATGGCGTCCAGAAACGTATGGACGTCCGCAGTGTCGATTTCGTACTCCTCGCGGAGTTCGGCAAATGCCGCTAACACGGGGTCGTCAGTGTCGCGCTCGCCGACTGCGGCCGCGCGAATGCGGTCGAGTTCGGCGTGCTGTTCGGCAGGTGGGGTTCCGTTGGCGTCGTCGACCACCTCGTCTGCAACACGGAAAAAGGCATAGAGCACGTAGGTTGCCTCCCGAATTCGTTTCGGCAACAAGCGTGTGGCGACGTGGAAGGTCTTGCCAGTCCGCTTTTGGATCGCCTTGCTTCGAGCGATTTGTGTCTCCTCTACCATGGCATTCGGGGGACCATCAGTCGTCTCATCGGCCGGTTCCAGCGGCACAGCATATATACGAGTATATGAACGCTATCAACATAACAGTTCGTACATACGGGGCCAGTTGCGTCCGGTTGCAAGCTTAGTAGAACGTGTCCGAACAGTCGTAGATCACGCCGTGTGTCGGACAGACGTACTTGCAGTGACGATGGATCATTCCTTCGCCGCAGATGGGGCAGGGTCGACCCGGCGTCACCTCGCTGTCGTCCATACTCAACCTACGAACAGCGCCCACATTACTGTTGGCCTTCGGGCTCGGGAGAGTGGCCCGCAGAGGTGTCAACGCGTGGGATGTACAACCCCGGAGAGGGTCGAAGCAACCCGGCGTCGAACCGCTTTACTCGCAGGATGGCACCCCCAAAGACAACCGCGACGGCGACCGGAATCCAGTTGCCGAACCAGGCGTTGATCAGCCCCCACAGAATGACGAAGCTGATCAGATCATCCAGCATGAACTCACAGTCGACCAGCCGGGATTTTAGCCCCGAGCGGTTGAACGTGAGATCCAACACACCCACAGCGACGGTCGCGCTCAGCACCCAACCGGCGTAGTTCGACAGCGGCACGTCATAAAACAGGCCGCCGCCCTCATAGCTCCAAAAGCCAAGCGAGACTGCCGCCGGATCGAGCACGACATCCATGGCAACGACCGCTGGAATCACGATTGCCAGCCGAATCAGCCGCGAACGTGACTGTTTACCGAGCAATAACAACGAGAGCAGATACGTGTTGAGCACGATAGGCAGAAAAAACACTGGCAGCGCGGCCGGAATCCCACCGATCATCGGCCCTAAGCTCACTCCGTAGACGAACTCGCCGTACGGCCAGCCCGTCGAGACGCCGACGTACTCGATGAAATACGTATAGCTCATCAGCAGCCCGATTCCCACAAGGGCACGCCGGTCGATCGTCGGCAGCACACCCACAATCAGCGGGGCGGCCATCACGAGCGTTCCAAACAGGATCAACGGCGGGTTGAACCGGAGTATCTCGGGCAGAAACGACCAACCTGCTGCGCTACCGAGCAGCATCACCGCACCAACCAGCGGGAAAAACACGGCGATGGTAAACCGATTACCGTCGACGAAGGCGTCCAGCCACGCTTCTGCCTCGGTGCGGGTACGCGGCAGTCCCGAGAGAATCGCCCGCATGTTTTCGGCCTCACTGATCTGTAGCTCCGGGCGGTCGCTTTCGACAGCATCAGTCATGCGAGCACCTCCCACAGCGGGACGATCTGCCAGAGCGCGCCCAGTGTGATGAGCGTGCCGACCGCCGTATTAAGCGCGGGAAACCACCAGTAGGCTCTCTCTACGGCCACCGACGAGCCGGCGACCCAGCCAACGAACAACGGGTAGACGGCGAGTAACGCGCCGAGGCGGACGTCGACCGTCCCGAAAGCAAGTGCGGCGGCGATCCAGCAGAGCCCGACGTAGCCGTATGTGCGGCGCTCGCCGAGGGCGGTGGCGGTCGTCCGAATGCCCGCCGCGCGGTCGGGTTCGATGTCGGGAATCGCCGAAAACGTGTGCATACCCATCGTCCAGAGCCACGCGCCGGCAACCGCCAATGCGGGCGGCTGACTGCCTGATACGACGACGTAGGCCGCAATTCCCGGCAGCACGTACAGCCCGTTGGAGACCGAATCCGCAAACGGTGTCGTTTTAAATCGGAGCGGTGGCGCGCTGTACTGAACGGCCAAGATGAGAAAGCCGCCGAGCCACGGCCACGCAGCCGGCGGAGTGAGCGCGAGCAGCCCAACGCCCAGCAGGCCGCTGGCGACGACCGCCGCAGTCACCAGTCGGTCGCCCTGCCAGCGAACCTCCTTGTCGTCTTTTTTGGGGTTCTCGCTGTCGACCTCGGCGTCGAAGATGTCATTAACACCGTACAGCAGGACGTTCGCCGGCAACACAAAGTAGGCGAACAACACCACTGCGGTCGGCAGAAATAGCTCGTCGACCGTGCTCGCGGCGACCGCGACACCGACCACGATCGGGCCAGCGAGATACAGCCAAAAGCGCGGCCGCGAGAGCACCAGCAGATAGCGGACGTGCTCAGCCACCCCAGCGTTTCGCAGATCGGTGCTCACAGTCGACATCACTCCGCGACGGCATCCGCAGTTAGTTGCCCACTAATCAGACACATCGGGACGCCGATACCAGGCGTGGTGTACGACCCCGTAAAGTAGAGCCCCTCGACGGTCGAGGATTTCCGGGAGGGACGGAACAGCGAGGTCTGTCGGAGGGTGTGGGCCATCCCCAACGCCGTGCCCTCCATCGAGTTGTACCGATCGGTGAAATCGTCGACACAGAATATCTCCTCGGTGACGATCCGATCTCGAATGTCGACGCCAGTGTTGTCGGCGATATCGTCAAGCACGACCTGGCGGTAGGTCTCGCGTAACTCAGGAGTGTCTTCAAGTCCCGCCGCAATCGGGACGAGCGCAAACAGGTTGCTGTGGCCCTCCGGGGCAACCGAGTCGTCGGTTTTCGAGGGCACACACAGATAGTAGGCCGGATCGTCGGGCCAGGCCGGATCGTCGAA
>CAZOOU010000078.1:0-6093 GCA_964581495.1 uncultured Haloferacaceae archaeon | reverse complement strand
CCATCAACCCCTTCATCTGGAACGAGACAATGCGCGACGAAGCGCTCTCGTGGCTTGCCGTCGAAGATGGCGACCGCGTGCTCGATGTCGGCAGCGGCACTGGGTTTGCCACCGAGGGGCTGCTGCAGTACACCGACGAGGTCTACTGTCTCGACCAGTCGATCCACCAAATGGAGAAAGCCTTCGCCAAATTTGGCAAACACAACGAGGTCAGATTCCACCGCGGCGATGCCGAACGACTCCCGTTTGCTGACAACACGTTCGACCATCTGTGGTCGTCGGGCTCGATCGAGTACTGGCCGAACCCGGTCGACGCCCTTGTCGAGTTCCGGCGAGTGACCAAACCCGGCGGACGAGTGCTCGTGGTCGGCCCCGACTATCCCAACTCCAAGCTTATGCAGACACTTGCGGACGCGATCATGCTGTTTTACGACGAAAGTGAGGCCGACCGCATGTTCAGCGAGGCGGGCTACACCGAGTTCGAACACCACATCCAGCAGGCCTCCCAGGGAAGCCCCAAGGCGATTACGACGGTCGCAACCGTTCCGGACGCCGAGTAGTCGCTCTCTACTGATCGTTAGACAGTTGTTTCTGTCCGAATCACTGTTCCTTCGTCAGTTGTTATTCGCACCGAGACCGTCGACCCCGAATCGAGTGTCGGCTGATTCGTGTCAGCAACAGTCAGACTCGCCGTCTGGCCGACCCGCCACTCGTTGTCGCTCGCGGTGTTGAACGGACCGGTGGGTCCGGATTCGAACCCACTGGCGGCGAAAAACGGCACCGGTGGCTGGTCGTCAAGCGGTTCGCCGTCGACGGTGATCTGGATCGAGATCGCCGTGACGTTCAGCGGTTCGCCGTGGTCGTGGCTAAATGTGAGCGTGTTTCCGTCGACCGAAAGTTCGATTGCGGCTGTGGGTGTCGGCTCGGCGGTCGAACCACCCCCAAGCAGTGCGGTCCCCAGTATCAGGGCGACCACCACAGTCAGTGCGATCAACAGGACGGTGCCAATCACTGGAATCGTGCCACGCGTCGACGGCCGACGCTCGCCGTGGGAGGGCCAATGCATGCTCTCGGCTGGCCACGCCCTCGTATATAAACAGTCGGCGGCTACTGCCCGCCGGTCGCTGATTCGGGCGACGGTGGCGTGATGTCGACGAACGCTGCCGACGTCCCCTCACCTAGGACGGTGATCGTAAACTGCTCGCGGGGGCTGATGGCCCAGACGACACCGTCTTCGTCGGCTGTCCCGACCGGCTGGCTTTCCTGGCCGTCTTGGCCGACAGTGACAGTTGCTTCGACTGGCTCGCCGCTGTCGGCATCAGTGACAGTCACTCGGAGCGGCCCGCCCGCATACGTCTGGTCGACGGTCACGTTGAGCCCGTCTTGGACCTTGGTTGTCGACTCGCCGGTGTTGACCCCTGTCAGCGGAACCTGTTGGTGTTCGATAAACGTCCGTTCGCTCACCCCATCGATAAACGTCCGCAGCTCACCGCCAGGGTAGTTCACCGACATCATAAACACCGAACCGGTTCCGTCGGAGCTCCAAGAGGTACTCCGCTCCCAGAGAATCGGGTACTCTTGTTGGGTGATCTCTTCGGGTTGATCCGCCGAGAGGGTGGCAGTTCCGGAGCCACGCAGTCCTGGCCGGTTTACCTCACGGATGTAGCTGCCGTCGTCGATTGCGGTCAGTACCACCTCGTCGCTGCCGGTTTCGATCATGATCCGGTTGGCCGGCTGTTCGCCCCGGAGCACCGAGACGGCGTGGGCGCGAAGCGGACTTTCGAGCATCCGGAGGTCGTACTCGATGCGCTGGAGTCGACCATCAGAGAGCGCGTCTTCGTCGATCTCGTCGGCGTACTCGTCCAGCGTGTTCATGCGGTCGCGGTAGGCAGCCGCACGGAGATGGATCATGCCCAGCGTCTCGATGAGCTCTCGCGGTTCGATCTCGTCGTCGCTGAACGCTCGGATCGTCTGCTGTTGTCGGTCTTCGAGATCGATAATCTGGGTTTCGAGTTCCGTGAGTTCGTCGTCGATCTGGTCTACCCGCTCGGCGTCGCTGTCTGCGGCGTCAAGTTCGGCCGTAATCGACCGGGTGACCAGCCGGTCGGTTGTCCCTTCGGTATCAAACCCGGCTGCCGGGCCGAGATCCGCGTGCTGTCGACGCAGGTCGTTTCGCTCGATTGACTCGGTCGGCAGCGCGAGCGTGTGAAGTACGCCGCCGTCGCCCGCTTCGACCGACTGGAGTGACTGCGCCGGCTGTGTCGACTGGGTGGCGTACGACGGCTCGAACTCGGCGGCGTCGTGGCTACCAGTCTCTCCCGAAAGCGAGCCGACGCCGAGACCCATTACGGCGACGGCCAACAGCAACACGACCGCAAGCGGGATGCGTTTCATCTGTCGGGACTCTTTGCTGAACGAACAAAAACCCATCTACCACCGTCTCGATGCCGGGTGTGGTCCGACAGACCACAGCCACTTTGTCTGTGCTGGCCGACCGTCGACCGATGACGGTTGTGTTCGTCTACGGCACGCTGACCGACCCTGCCCGTGTTTCGACAGTTCTCGACCGCTATACACTCGGACCCGACGCTGTCTGTCAGGGCTTGCAGCGCGTCGACGGACGGTATCCGACGCTGGCTCCCGGCGGGTCGGTCAGTGGCCGGCTGCTCGCAACTCCGCAACTGGATCGTCTCGATGCCTACGAAGGCCTCGACCGAGGACTCTACTGTCGGGTGTCGGTTCCGTGTTCGACCGCAGAACCCGCCGTCGAGGTCGATCCGGCGTTTGGAGTCGAGACTGCCGAACTGTACGTCGGCAATCCGTCGCTGTTGGGGCTTTCGGATGTCGTCGAGTGGCCGGGTTCTGGATCGCTCACACAGCGTGTCCAAACGTATCTTGCGTCCCACACAGTTCAGATTCGACTCGATTCGGAATGAAAAATACCTACAGATGACTCCCGACTGACGAACGTCTGACGCCGGCTGTTACCCCGTCTCCCTCTTTCGATTTTCACTTTCACTGCGCGTGCCGTATGTTTTTATACTCCCGGTCCGTTATCCCAGTTGCACGTCACACGCGTGCATTCCCCAATTCCCTTCTGTAGCCACCGAAATTCATTAGCCGCCGCTCCGGTGAGAGTGGGTATGCTTTCGCTCGATGCGATCCAAGCGGCCGCAGACCGGGTTTCGGATGTGGCCCGTGTGACGCCTCTGGAGTATTCATACGCCTTTTCGGACCGCACTGATGCCGAAGTCTACCTCAAATTAGAGAACTTTCAACGGACGGGCGCGTTCAAGATCCGGGGGGCGATCAACCGCATCGCTACGCTCACCGAAGCCGAACGAACAGCGGGCGTTGTCACCGCCAGCGCGGGCAACCACGCCCAGGGGGTCGCGCTCGCGGCCACACGCGCAGGCGTCGACTCAACAATCGTGATGCCGAAACATGCTCCCATCTCGAAAGTCAAGGCGACCCGTCGGTACGGGGGTCGAGTTGTGCTTCACGGTGTCGACTACGAAGAGGCCCAGACCAGAGCCCACGAGATCGAACGCGAGGAGGGTCGCACCTACGTCCATGCGTTCGACGACGAGGCGGTGATGGCCGGCCAGGGCACCATCGGTCTCGAAATTCTCGACCAACAGCCGGACGTCGAGACCGTCGTCGTCCCCATCGGCGGCGGCGGGCTTATTTCGGGGATTGCGACCGCTATCAAAACCCAGCGACCCGAGGTCCGCATCATCGGCGTCCAGGCCGAGGGCGCGGCCAGCGTTCCTGCCTCGCTTGCGGCCGGCGAGATCCAGCCGCGAGAGAGCGTCGACACCGTTGCCGACGGCATTGCGACTCGTTCGGTGGGCGACGGGCCGTTCGAGATCATCCAACACCGGGTCGACGAGGTCGTGACGGTCTCCGACGAAGAGATCGCGCTCGCGCTGACGCTCCTCTTAGAGCGGAGCAAAACGCTCGTCGAGGGTGCGGGCGCAGTCGCGCTGGCCGCCTTGCTCGAAGAGCGGTTCGACTACCGCGAGGGGGAGGTGATCGTCCCCGCGCTGTGTGGCGGCAACATCGATATGAACGTGTTGACCACCGTCATTCTGCGGGGGCTCGTCCAGATGGGCCGGTATCTGAAGATCACGACCGTCCTCAAGGATCAACCGGGTGCACTCCAGGGCCTGATCGAGATCATTGCCGACCAGCAGGCCAACATCTACTCGATTCACCACGAACGCACCTCCCGGGAGATCGGGATGAGCGACACCGAAGTCGAAATCGAACTGGAAACACACGGTCCACAGCACGCCGCCGAGCTGTTGGCCGAACTCCGTGATGCGGGCTACGAAGTGACAGTCGAAAAATAACAGTAGTCGGTGACTACCGGCCGGTTATGACGTCGGTACTCCCACACTCTGGACACTGGGTCATGCGGTCGAACGGTGGGGCACGAATTATGTTCCACTCGTCGCTGCCCGAGGCCGCCGTGAACCCGCAGCGTCGACACAGCGAACTCGATTGTGTCTCTGTGATTGCCATAGTATACCATGATCGTCGATGTAGGTAACGGTTTTTCAGCCCTCTTGAGTGGTTGGCTGACCGTGCAGTTTTGACGCTGGACTCGAACATCCACACATGAAACGGACGATTTCGACTGACGACGCACCGCAAGCCGTTGGTGCCTACAGCCAGGCGACGACTGATGGGTCGACGCTGTACACCGCGGGCCAGATTCCGTTGACGCCCGACGGCGAGCTCTTGGACGAGGCCTCGATTGCCGCCCAGACCGAACAGGCACTCGACAACGTGCTGGCGATTCTCGAATCGGAGGGCCTCGATTCGAGTGCGATTCTGAAGACAACGGTGTTTCTGGCCGACATCGAGGATTTCGAGGCGATGAACGAAGTCTATCGCACGTATTTCGACGACGAGCCGCCGGCCCGAAGTGCCGTTCAGGCCGGCGCGCTTCCCAAAGGTATCGACGTCGAGATCGAGGCCGTAGCCACGATGGAGCCGTGAGACGACAGACCAAATCCAGCCTCCTGTGGGGCGTCATTGGTGGGATGCTGTTTGTCGTTCTCGCCCAGGGGTATCTCATCGTGGTCGACTCGCTGCCGACGAGCTATCTGGGGATGTTGTCGATTGGGCTGTTGGTCGGTGTGACAGTCGGCGCTGTCTCGTATATCGCCGAGCCATGGCTGGCCGCGAAGGGAAGGACTTAAAATCGCAAGCAGGCTAGAACGACTACGGGCCAGGATGGCCGAGCGGTAAGGCGCACGCCTGGAAAGCGTGTTCCCTTTGGGATCGGGGGTTCAAATCCCTCTCCTGGCGTTTTAGAGGATCTGCACTCACAAGCGACGCGTTTCATCGCGTCGCGGCCACTGCTGATCCATAAAATCCTGTCTGAGAGGATTTGAATCAGAGGACGAAGCGAGTGTAGCGAGCGGAGTGACCGTGGTTCGAATCGCTCTCTGGCGTTATGCAGTGACTAACTCCGTCGACCTGTGCGACTGGAGCCGACGTTCCACGAACCC
The DNA here is from genome assembly GCA_964581495.1 of uncultured Haloferacaceae archaeon. Classification (GTDB taxonomy): domain Archaea; phylum Halobacteriota; class Halobacteria; order Halobacteriales; family Haloferacaceae; genus Halohasta. The sequence goes on along the minus strand of CAZOOU010000078.1, from coordinate 571 downwards.
ATGTGAACTCTTGTCGACAGGGAAAGATTCATATCTATGTGTGTCCTTGTCATGGTTGACAATGCCAGACACGAAAGCAGGCCGCGAACGGAAAGGCCGCAACAAACGCGCCCAACTCGAATCGAAACTGAACGAACGCGAGCGCGAGTTGCTGGGCGAACACGACGAGCCCCCGGAGCCTGAGCGTGTCGACAGCGACTTTCTGACTGATCCGAGCGAACTCGAAACCTAACTACTCGGTCTCTTCTGGCTGTTTTCCTCGTTTTCTCATGGATTGACCCGCTGGTGTCGACTGGCTCGCGCTGTTTTGTGAGTGGTATATAAATGCGAGCAAAATCCGGCCCAAAAACAGTTCTTGGTGTGTGGTATTTATCCACACGAAAACACGGTATCCGACTGCTGTCTGTGTGTTTTGGCCTCACATTCTCTGCCGCACCGCCGGGCATGACTGTTCTCGCACTCGAAAGATTTATATAGAATCACAAACAATCAGTCGAACGAATCATGAGTCAGCGTATGCAGCAAGGCCAGCCGATGATTATTCTCGGAGAAGACTCCCAGCGCGTCCAGG
>CAZOOU010000077.1:0-6099 GCA_964581495.1 uncultured Haloferacaceae archaeon | reverse complement strand
CCACCACAGGCGGTGAACATTAAACACCCCTCGGTCTAACGTATGGGTATGGCGAAATACTCGACGGGTGGCGGCGGTGGTGGCGGCGACGGCGATGCCTGCGAACTCTGCGGTAAGGAATCAAACAGACTCAGCAAGGCCAACGTCGCGGGCGCAAAACTCCTCGTCTGTCCGGACTGCTCGCCGCACGACGACAGTCGACGCAGTTCGGGCCGATCCAGTGGCTCGAGTTCGTCGTCAAGTAGCTCTAGCAGCTCCAGCGGCAGCAGCGAGCCGGTCAATCGGAAGAAACGCGCCGCCCAGAAACAGGCCGAAATCTACGACGCCAGCAAGGGCGATTCGACCCACTGGGAAAAAGAAGGCACCAACTACGAGCGCGACCGACTGCCGTATCTGGTGACTAACTACGACGAGCGTGTCGAGACCGCCCGCCAGGACGCCGGCCTGACAATCGAGGAGCTGGCCGCAAAACTCGACGTCGACGAAGACGACTACGAGGCGGTCGAACAGGGCCGAGCCTCCCGGGCCGGCGTCGGCGGCTCGCTGATTCGCGCGCTCGAAGCGGAACTGGATCTCGAACTCGTCGACGAGTAGTCCATCTCGCCGTCGGTGTCGCCGACTCTCATGTGGTGGCACTCGGCAGGTACAAAAGCGTCGACACCCCAGTTGGAGTAGATGATCGGGAAGCTGGACGCCGAGGCGCTCGAAACGGTGCTCGACCAGACTGGCGCGTCAAACCCTGCCGTTCTAACGGGAGCGGCCTACGGCGAGGATGCCGCAGCCATCGATCTCGGCGACGAAACACTCGTCGTGAGCGCCGATCCGATCTCGCTGGCGGCCGAAGCCGCCGGCACGCTTGGCGTCCACGTCGCCTGCAACGATATCGCGGCCGCAGGCGCTGACCCCGAGTTTCTGACGAACGTGATCTTTCTGCCCGATGACGACCCCCAAACCATCGAGACGCTGACGAGCCAACTGGATGCGGCGGCCGACGCACTGGGCGTGAGTATCGTCGGCGGCCACACCGAATACGTCCCAACGCTAGAGCGGCCACTGTTGAGTCTGACCGCCTTCGGCCGAACCGACCAGCATATTCCGACCGGTGGAGCCGAGCCGGGCGACAAACTGCTGTTGACAAACGGCGCAGCTATCGAGGCCACCGGCATTATTGCAACGGATTTCGTCGACAAACTCCACGAAGCAGGCGTCGACGAAGAGACCATCGAGCGAGCCGCAGCGTTCTTCGAGGAGATCAGCGTCCTGCCGGACTCACGGGCTCTCCGGGGGGCGGCAACCGCGATGCACGATCCGACAGAGGGCGGCGTTTACACTGGTATCATCGAGATGGCAGCCGCCAGCAGCGTCGACTTCGTCGTCGAGCGCGACTCGGTCCCGATTCGGCCTGAAACCGAGACTGTTTGTGCAGCGATGGCTATCGACCCACTCCGAACGTTCGGCTCCGGCGCGCTGCTTGCGACAGTGCCAGCCGACGAGATAGACGACGCTCAAACACAGCTCTCGGCGGCCGGAATCGAGGCCGCTGTCATCGGCGAGGCTGTCGACTCTCCAACCGACTCCGCGTCGGGCGCGCTCGTACTCGACGGCAAGCGAGCGGTCGACGGTGGCGGCGACGCGCTGTATCCGTTCTGGGAGTAGACTGGTTGTTTATCCTATCTATCCGGAGTTTTAGGCTCACAGTCGCCGGATAGGAGGTGTGGATCTTACGTACGACGACCGCGAGGCGGGCCATCTGCTCGGTGTGTGGCTCGTCGCTCTCGGCGCGCTGATGCTTTCGACGACCCGGCCGAGCTACAGCCCAGTCGTTCACGGCGTCGCTGATTCGGCTCTCTTCGTGGGACTGCTTGCGCTGGTCGGACTCGGAGCAGTCCACAGCCAGTACCGTGATCTCGCAGTCGGCGTCCCGATGGCCGTCTGTGGCGGCCTCGTCGTCTTGATTGTTAGTCAGTCCCTCCTTTTCGACTTGGTTGCTGTCGACGCCCGAACCATCGTTACGGCTCTCGGATTGATCGCTCTCGGTAGTTTGTTCGTCCGCGAAGGACTGGTGATCTCCCGTGGCCGACGTCATCGGTCGAGTCGTCGACAGCCACCAACGCGCTGGCAGTGGTGGCTCGGTACCGCGGTAGTGGTTGCGGTCGGCATCGGCGGGCTGTAACGGGCTCACAAACAGTCCGCGACGGCGATGTATCGTCGACGCATTAGTGAGTCGTTTTTATATCCACCCGTCGGCATCGTCTACGTGTCTGATGGCTGTTGTCTCGATTGAGCTTCTCGTTTTGTTGGTTGGCATCGCGTTTCTCGCGGGCGTGGTAAACGGACTGGCCGGATTCGGCTTTGCGGTTGTCGGCACAATGGCGCTCGCGACGGTTTTCTCGCCCGCGCTCGCGGTCATCGTTATGATCGTCCCGATTTTGGCCGCCAACCTCACGCTGGTCAGCGAGCTCTCGACGAACGAACTCCGAAGCTGTGGTCGACGGTTCGGCCCTCTCGTAGTCTCTGCGCTTGTTGGGACCGTTTTGGGGATGGTGCTGCTTGATGTGCTGCCCGAGGCCCCGCTTCGGGTCGGTCTCGGCGTGCTCACCCTTGCGTTCGTCGCCAGCCAACAGCAGGCGGTCGACGTTCCCACCGTCGGTCTTGGCGGCTCGCGGCTCGAAACGACCGCCGCGATGGTCGCGATTGGTTCGCTCTCGGGGCTCGTCTTCGGGGCGACCAATGTCGGCGTCCAGATCGTCGCCTATCTCCGGAGCCGCGATCTCACCCACAGCCTGTTTGTTGGGGTCGTGGCGATGGTATTTGTCGGTATCAACGGGATCCGCGTCGGTGCGGCTGGCCTCTTGGGGCTGTATCCCACGCTGGCCGTGTTCGGACTCTCGGTGCTGGCGGCACTCCCAGCAGTCGCGGGCGTTTCGGTCGGCAGTCGACTGCGGAGTCGCGTGAGTACTCGGACCCGACGGTGGACTGTGCTCGGTTTGCTGACTGGTATTGGTATTCGGCTCCTACTCGCTGGACTGGGGATTGCATAGCTCGGCCGTCGACAGCGATTTGAGCCTGCCCGCCCACGGACGCGTATGGACCGCTCGTATGCAGGCGTCGTCTACGATCTGGATGGAACAATCGTCCGACTTGCCGTCGACTGGGCTGCGGTCGCTACAGATGTAATCGACGTCTACGACTCGGTGGGTATCGCGGCGGCGGGAACTGATCTGTGGGGGCTGCTCGAAGACGCCCCGGAGCACGGACTCACCGAGGAGGTCGAAGCGGCGATCAGTCGACACGAACGACGTGGTGCGCGCGAGTCGACTCGACTCGCGCTTGCCGACGAGCTACTCGACCGTTCGGTGCCGGTCGGCGTCTGTTCGCTCAACTGCGAGCGAGCCTGCCGAATCGCGCTCGAAACCCACGGGCTGGCTGAGGCGGTCGACGTCGTTGTCGGGCGGGATTCAGTCGCCACGCAGAAACCACATCCCGAGCCGCTGTTAGAAACCGTCTCCGCACTCGGTGTCTCCCCGTCGAACGCGCTGTTTATCGGTGATTCGCCACGGGATGGGACGACCGCCGAGCGAGCCGGCCTCGATTTTCAGTTCGTCGAGTAACGTCTGTCAGTTGAGTAGCCCTGTCGGCTGAGTAGTCGGTGGCTACTCGGAGTAACGACAGCCTAACCGAGCTCACAGTGCCTAGTCGGCTTCGTCGTTCTCGTCAGTATCGAGCTTGTACTTCGCGTACAGAAACGCACCCACCGCGGTTAGAAACCAGATCGGCGCACCGACGCGGATTGCGAAGCTCACCCGCGAGCCCCACGTCGGTAGCTCGACGAGAATCGAGAGGCCGGCGACGATTGGCGCGCCCACCAAGATGGTGATGACAAACGTCATCTGCATCACCCAGCCGAAGTCGACGCCGTCTGGATCGGTTGTTTCGACGAGATCAGCCACAGATAGGCCTCATCGTCGGGGTACTACTGTGTGACGGTTCGGAGTCACTGTTCGGGGCCGGCGTGTATCGAACTGTTTTATCGCCTCGGTGTCGACACATCGGATATGACTACGACCCGTGGGCTTCGTGCGCGCGACGAGCCCATTACGATGCTGACTGCTTACGACGCGCTGACCGCCCGGATCATCGACGACTGTGGTGTCGACATTATCCTGGTCGGCGACAGTATGGGGACGACCGTGTTGGGGTACGACGACACCCTTCCGGTGACGCTTGCGGAGGCCAAAAGCCGCACCGCGGCAGTCGCTCGCGGCACCGAGGATGCGCTGGTGGTCGCCGATATGCCGTTTTTGTCGGTCGGCGTCGACGAAAGCGAGAGCGTCAGAAACGCCGGCGAAATGCTCAAAGAGGCCGATGCGGACGCAGTGAAACTCGAAAGCGGCCCGCACACGGTCGAGCTTACCGAGCGGCTCACCCAACTGGGGATTCCCGTGATGGCGCATCTCGGCTTGACGCCCCAGCATGTGAACCAACTCGGCGGCTACACACGGCAGGGAACGACAACCGAGGCCGCCGAGGAGATTCTCGCCCTTGCGCGTGACCACGAGACGGCCGGAGCGTTCGCGCTCGTGCTCGAACACGTGCCGGCGAACGTCGCCAGCCAGGTGACCGACGCGCTCGACATCCCGACGATCGGGATCGGCGCAGGCCCCGACTGTGACGGCCAGGTGCTCGTCGGGACGGATATCATGGGACTTTCGGCAGACGTCCCGCCGTTTGCCGAGCAGTTCGGTGACGTTCGGGCAGCGATGACAGAAGCCGTCGACGCCTACACCTCGGCTGTTGAGTCAGGCGCGTTTCCGGGGAGCGAACACAGTCATATCGAAGACGATGTCGACCTCGAATAAGGCCTAATAGTCGGATTCGAGCCGGTCGAGAAACATCGAGACTGCTCCGTTGAAGGCGGTTGGCTGTTCGAGCATCGCCAGATGGGCAGCGTTCTCGACACGGAGCAACGAACAGTCCATTGCGGCGGTGAAATGTCGTTGGTACTCCAGCGGCGTCAGGCGATCGTACTCGCCGACGATGGCGGCCGCCGGCAGCGTGAGTTCATGCAGTCGGTCCCGCACATCGAATCGGTTCGCGGTTTTAAAATCTCGAACCGTGACAGCCTGTCCTGTTTCGACAAACCGTGTTTTCGATTCGTCGAGTAGCGCCGGCTCCGGATCGTAAAACAGGCGGCCCGGACCGTGCAGGAAGTCGACGGTTTGTTCGAACTCGGTTTCAAGCGATCTAAGTAGATCCGAGAGGACTGCGAGCTTCGCGCTCGTCCCCGCCAACACGAGCCCATCAAGCGACAGATCGTGCTCTAGTGCTGCCCAGAGCCCGACGGCTCCGCCAAGCGAGTGGCCCAGTATCACCGAGCAGTCAGTGGCTTCGATGACGGCGACCGCGTCTTCGGCATAGGCCTCAAGCGTTTCATAGCCTGGGTCGGCATCGATATCCTCGCTTGCGCCGTGGCCGCTGAGGTCGACGGCGGCGACAGAAGTGCGGTCGGCCAGCTCGAACTGGCCCTTCCAGACGGCGTGTGAGCCACCGCTGCCGTGGATACAGACGATTCCGGGACCCGAGCCGTCGCTCGTCTCACGGTATCGGTACGCCGTCGACCGGCCGTGGTGCCGGAGAGTCTGCATACGTTGTGTCCGGCTGTTTCGGACATAAATCGCCGGACCGTCCCGTCGAGAACACAGTTCGTCTACCGACTCAGCACGCGCTGTCGACCGGTTGTGTGTGACGCTGATGGTGTATTGTCTGTGACACCGGTGGTGTAGACCGCAATACTACTCTCTATTTCGAACCCACCGCTGTATTGCGATTAGTCTGCGAAAGTTTTATATACTTCTATAGCTAACTGATAGTTAGTCATATGAATCATACACAGACCGCCGGTCATGACGACCGCTTTGTGCGGCGCTACGAGTACGACGACCACGCGGTGCTCGCAGTCGACCTCCCGGTCGGCGACGAGCAGATCGACGTGGATGTCGTCGGCTCGACAGCGATCGTCGTCATCGACCACGGCGACCGACTGCGCGAAGCCGAGTTCGAACTGCCTGGGACGGACCCAGATGTTACAACCAATAACGG
>CAZOOU010000076.1:0-6205 GCA_964581495.1 uncultured Haloferacaceae archaeon | reverse complement strand
CTTCGCCCTGCTCGGCGAGCGTGTCGACCAGTCCGGCTGGGAGTTCAACGTCGTCGGTGTCGCCGCCCGGTCCTTCGATGGTGTACGTCTCGGTTTCGACCATATGTCACCATCACCATACACCCATAAGTGACTGTGGAATTCGTTGGACCACAGCGTCGACTGAACTTATAAGAGCCCGCCGTCCGAACGTCACGTCGTGGATACAATCGTCGTCAGCACCGTGGTGTACGAGGACCCCGATGAGATCTACGACGTGCTCATCGACTTTCCGCGGTACGCGAAATACTCGGAGTATCTGACTGCCGTTCGTCGACTTCAGGGTGACGGCGGCGTCGGCACCCGGTACGCCCTGGATTTCGCGTGGTGGAAACTCACCTACACCGCCCACTCGGAGGTGGTCGACGTCGACCCACCCGAGCAGATCGACTGGCGCGTAATCAAAGACATCGCCGCCAACGGTCACTGGGAGGTCGACCAGCGAGAGACAGTCCCGGACGACGCACCCGACGACGTAACCGTCGCCTGTGACGTCTCGCTGCGGATCGACTTCGATCCGGATTCGGCCGACAGCAGCGCGCTGAACCTCCCCAGTCTCGTCTCGATGGGATGGGTCCTCAAAAAGGTGATTCCGCTTATTAAAAACGAGGCCGAACGCGTCGTCCAGCGCGCGGTCACCGACGTCGAGGGTCGACGGCGGGATGTCGCGTTTTCGGTTCGGGTCGACTCCGAGTATCTGTAGCCGAGAGTCAACCGATCCGAACAGATAAACACCAGCCACCGCATAGCCAGCCCATGAGAGGGATGCTGTCGTGAAAGTCATCATTATCGGGGCCGGTCAGGTCGGCGAGTCTATTGCTGCTGATCTCGCCGACAGCCACGACGTGATCGTGATCGAACGGCGAAAAGAGCGGGCCGACGAGCTCGCCTACGCCCACGATGTGATGACGCTTACGGGCGACGGCACCGAAACGGAAACGCTCGAACGGGCCGGCATCGACGACGCCGAGATGGTGATCGCCAGCACCGATGACGACGAAACCAACATCGTCTCCTGTTCGACCGCCGCCGCGCTCGGTGATGCGTTCACGATTGCCCGAATCAAACACACCAAGTATCTCGACACCTGGACTCGCTCCGAGCGCGCGTTCGGTATCGACGATATGGTGTGTACGAACCTGCTGACCGCCGAATCCATCGTCCGGGTGGTCGGCCTTCCGGCAGCCGTCGACGTCGACCCCTTCGCGGGCGGGCGGGTTCAGATGGCCGAATTCGAGATCAGTGACAGCTGTCCGGTCGCCAACCAGACCGTCATGGAGGCCGACGAGTACGATTCGCTCACCTTCGCGGCACTAATCCGCGATGGTGATGTGGTTATCCCGAAAGGGTCGACCGAGATCCTGCCGGGCGACCGTGTCGTCGTTATCGGGAGTTCCGACAGCGTTACGACGTTTTCGGACGCGCTGTCGCCCGAGCACACCCCCGGCGGTGACGACGAGGTCGCCATCGTCGGCGGCACCGAGATCGGCTACCACGTTGCCCGACTGCTGGGCGAACGCGGCTTTTCGCCGCGATTGATCGAACAGGACCCCGAGCGAGCCCGGCAGATCGCCGAGGAACTTCCCCAGACAACCGTCATGGAGTCGGATGCCACCGACATCGAGTTTCTGGAACGCGAACATATCGGCGACGCTGATATCGTCGTCGCCGCGCTCGCAAGCGACGAAAAGAACCTTCTAGTCTCGCTTTTGGCCAAGCGGCTCGGCACTGACCGGACGGTCGCAACGATTGATACACCCTCCTACGTCGAACTGTTCGAAGCCGTGGGCGTCGACGTAGCGATCAACCCGCGTGTGGTCGTCGCCGAAGAGATCACCCAACTCACCCAGTCGGGCGTCGCCGAAAACGTCGCGCTCATCGAGACCGACAAGGCCGAAGTCATCGAGATCGAGGTCGACGACAGCAGCGTCTTGGCAAACCGACCGATCCGCGAGTCAGCCGCTGATTTGCCGGACGGCGTCGTTATCGGTGCGATCACTCGCAACCGTGAGTTCGTCACGCCACGGGGCGACACCGAAATCTATCCCGGCGATCACGTCGTCGTCTTCGTCGACGCCGCAGCCATCGACGAGACGACACAAAAACTCTAATTCTACCTCTTCTTCTTACTCTTCGGCCGCGCTTGCGGCTCGAATAATCGTCTCCTCGCCGAACTTCGGCCCAATGAGCTGGAGTCCCACAGGGAGCCCATCAACGTCGCCGGCCGGCACCGAGATCGCCGGCAGATTGGCGAGGTTGACAGGGACGGTGTTGGCGTCCATCAGATACAGCTGCAGCGGATCGTCCAGACTCTCGCCGAGCGCGGGTGGGGTGACCGGCATGGTGGGCGATGCGAGGACGTCGACCGATTCGAAGGCCGCGTCGAAATCCTGTTTGACCCACGCGCGAGCGTCCTGGGCCTTTTTATAGTATTTATCGTGGTAGCCCGCCGACAGCGCGTAGGTACCCAACAGTATGCGCCGTTTAACTTCGGGACCGAACCCTTCCTCACGCACGGTCGCAAACGTGTCGTTCCAGTTGCCCTCGGCGTCGACCTCGGGACCGTACCGAACCCCATCAAACCGGGCGAGGTTCGAGGAGGCTTCGGACATCGCAATCACGTAGTAGGCCTGGACCGCGTGTTCCAGCGAGTCCAAGGAGACTTCCGTGATCTCGGCACCCTGGGCTTCGAGGTCGTCGAGCGACGCCTCGAAGGCGTCGACGACCGCGTCGTCGGCTCCCTCGATCAGGTCAGTGATGACACCGACGGTGAGCCCATCAACGTCGCCGTCCGCGGCGTCGACGTAGTTCGAGCCGTCGCCGCCGTCGTTGGTTGTTGCGTCGTTGGGGTCCGAGCCGGCGATCACATCGAGCAGCAGCGCGGCCTCCTCGACGGAGTTTGCGAGCGGGCCGACCTGTTCTAAGCTGTTGGCGTAGGCGACGATCCCGTATCGGGAGACCAGCCCATAGGTGGGTTTGATGCCGACGACCCCACAGAACGCCGCGGGGTTGCGGACCGAGCCACCCGTATCAGTGCCAAGTGCGAGATCGGCCTCGCCGGCAGCAACGGCCGCCGCGGAGCCACCGGACGAGCCGCCGGGAACGTGGCCCGGTGCGGCAGGGTTTTCGACGGCACCGAACGCCGAGGTTTCGGTCGTCCCGCCCATCCCGAACTCGTCCATGTTGGTTTTGCCGACCAGGTTCGCGCCCGCCTCAAACACGCGGTCGACGACGGTCGCATTAAACGGCGGAACGTAGTCGTCGAGCATCGCCGATCCGCAGGTGGTGCGGACGCCCTCGGTCGAGATGTTGTCCTTGATAGCGATGGTTTTGCCCGCCAGCAGGCCGTCCGGCTCGCCGTCGACCGTCGGCTCGCCGTCCGTTTCGGTGATGAAACTGTTGTGCTCGCTGCTCATGAGACGCTGGGTCCTTTAAAGAAGCCGTCCTCGGTTTCGGGGGCGTTGCGAAGGGCTTCGTCCTGGGTGAGGCCGTCGTGGACCTCGTCGCTGCGCATCACGTTGACGAGTTCCGGTTCGGCGTCGACTTCGGGCACCTCATCGAGTGCCTCGAAGTAGTCCAGAATGTCGGCGAACTGCTCGGTGAACTCCTCGACTTCGTCGTCGGCGAGATCCACACGGGCCAGCCCGGCGACGTGGCGTACGTCATCGGGGTCGACAGGCGAATCGCTCATACTGACGACGAACCACGGCCTGTGAGTAAGGGTTTCGGTCCAGCCCCTTCGACGGCCGACGCTCATACGCGTTGGTCTTCGACAGCGCCGAACCACGAGACAGTCTCAGGGAACGTAGTGACAGATCTCGGTTCCTCGCGCCTCACAGAGCTGTTCGAGCGTCTCACACGCCCGGTTGTTGCCGTCTACACACGATTTGCGGAGTCGTGCCATGTCTTTCTGCTTCATATGTGTTATCATGCCATACAACAGGCGCAGTTGAATTATCGGTGCCTTTGTTTTGCGCGGTCGACGCACAAGCCGGGTACGTTGATACTGGGCTGGTTGATACGCGTCACTGACGCCTCGACGCCTGTGTAGTGGCTGCACACACCTGACAGAGCCTTTTGAGTACAGACGGTCCAGACAGCGTATGGACCGCAGCCACCAGCCACCACGACGAACCGTCCTCAGAGCCGTCGGTGGCATGCTTGGGGCCGTCGCAGTCGGGAGCCTGGCAGGCTGTCTCGACAACTCCAGAGAACGGATCGATATCCGCCAACTCGCCCGCGACAGCAATATCACCGAAAATCCCGACGGTCCCCGCCCCCACCTGGTCGACGAGCAACTCCATCTCGGCCACTCGCCGTCGAAGATGGCCGACCAAGCACTCGACGGCGGCCAACCTGTCGACGGCATTCCCTCGATTGACGACCCCGATTTCGAGCCGGCCGCCGACGCCGACCTCGACAGCGACGACCCCGTTTTCGGGGTCAACATAAATGGGGTAGCGAAAGCCTACCCACAGTCGGTGCTTGTCTGGCACGAGATCGTCAACGACGAAATCGGCGGCGAGCCGGTTGCAGTCACCTACTGCCCGCTCACCGGGACGGCCCAAGGGTTCGAGCGCGGCGAGACGACGTTCGGCGTCTCCGGCCAGCTGGTCAACAGCAACCTCCTGATGTACGACCGCGGAACGGGAACCCGGTGGCCCCAGATCGCGGCGACCGGAATCCAGGGACCGCTCGAAGGCCGCTCGCTGGCGGAGGTTCCTATCATCTGGTCGACGTGGGGCAACTGGCGCGCGGCGTATCCCGACACCCAACTGCTAACGACAAACACGGGCTACCAGCGACGGTACGGCAGCGACCCCTACGGAGCCTACAACCCCGCCAGCGGCTACTACACGAGCGGCCAAACGATGTTCGAGCCGCTCGAATCGAGCAGCGATGAACACCCCAAAGCGGTCGTGATCGGTGCCCGAACAGCCGAGGGGGCGATTGCGTTCAACAAGAGTCGACTGCTCGACGAGAGCGTGTTGACCGGCGAGACGGACGGCGCTGAGTTCGTCGCCGTCGCTGATCCGGAGCTCGAAACGGGCTACGTGTACCGCAACGATGCGGGCGCGACCGTCGACACAGTCGGTGAGCGCGAGGACGGCCGGTACAGCGTCGACGGCCAGCCGGCAGCAGCCGACGAGCTCCCCCTCGAGCGCGTGATCGCGTTCGACGCGATGTTTTTCGCCTGGTTTGGCTTGTATCCAGAGATGACCTATGTCAGTTAAACGCGTGATCAGCCGGCCAGCGCGCCGGGTGGGCCGTGCGGTCGGTGGGATGCTCTCGCGGCGAGACGGCCAGGCCGTGTTCGGCACGGCGCTCGTGGGGTACTTTCTGCTGTACTCGGTTGCGGTGGGCGATCTCGCCCGGTCGGTTGCGGGTGGAGTGGGACTGTCGGTCGTCGACGATCCGCTCTCGCGGCTGTTTGAGTCGATGGGGCCGTTTCAGTACGAGCCGATTGCGTTTGTCCAGTTGGGGATGGTCGACTACCTGTTTGCCCCACTGAACGCCCTTATCGGGCTCGGACTGGCGGTGTTGGTCGCGCTGAACCTTGCGGTCGCCTACGGCGCGTGGCGCGCGCCGGCGGCCTGTGGACTGCCGAAATCGGGAGGATCGGAAGGGGCAGCCGGGCTGTTCGCCGGGCTGCCCGCGCTGCTGTCGGGGACTGTCTGTTGTGGACCGGCTATCGTGCTCGTCGTGGGTGTCCAGGCAACGGCTGGCCTACTGGCGGTTTTTCAGTGGTTCCTGCCGGTGGCGGTTGTGTTGCTCGTCGGCTCGCTTGTTGTCGTGAGTCGACGGGTAGCGTTATAACTAATTTTTGTTCGAGAATCTCTTACAAACTAATCATTGTTGCAGTGTAATTTTCGGACATTCTTGCCGGCTGGCTGCCATAACGCTCAAATAGTTCCGCTCGATCACGACGGTAAAACCGCAAGCAGTCGTCGGGGGTATTCGTCACGATTTCTACCCCGCCGCCGTCACACATTTTTCTTGGCGATTCGAGATGATTTTTTGGGGTATCATTAAGTTAGTCTGGTCCGTCTATATTGGTGGAGACACCTAGTGGGTGAGACGTATCCCCCACCATTCATCCAATTATGACTGATAACGTCCGTACGTTTACCGACGAGCACACCCGACGGCGCGACGAGTCGACCCA
>CAZOOU010000075.1:0-6388 GCA_964581495.1 uncultured Haloferacaceae archaeon | reverse complement strand
CCGCGCGGTCGACGACGCTCACTGTCGGCCTCCATCCGAGGCGAGTTGCGGTTGTCTGTCCGGCTTCTCGTCGTCGACCGAATCCGTCGCACGCTGTTCGGGTGTCGCATCCGACTCGTCGGTGCGGGTCATCTCGACGAAGATCTCTTCGAGCGAAGTGCGAGCGATCTCTAGATCCAGGATCTCCAGCCCTGCGCGATCCAGTTCGCGAACGAGATCCGGGGCGACCAGCCCACCTTTGCGGGCGGTGACTTCGAGCTGGTGGCCGTCGAGGTCGACCGACTCGACGCGGTCGTCGCCAGCGAGCAGGTCCGGAACGGTGGCCGGCGGCGAGCGGAGTTCGACGATGATCCGATCCGCGCCACGACCCTTGAGTTCGTCGGGTGTGGCGACCGCCCGCACGCTGCCCGAATCCAGAATGGCAACCTCGTCGCAGAGGCGTTCGGCCTCTTCGATGTAGTGGGTGGTAAGGAGAATCGTCGTTCCCTGCTCGTTGAGTTCGGTGACGAGATCCCACAGATCCCGGCGGAGTTGGACGTCGACGCCTGCACTCGGCTCGTCGAGAATCAGCAGATCGGGATCGGTGATCAGCGCGCGAGCCAGCAGGAACCGGCGTTTCATCCCGCCGGAAAGCCAGTCGAATCTGGTGTCTCGCTTATCGTAAATGCCCACCTTCTTCAGTACCTCGTCGGCACGCTCGCGGGCTTCGTGGGCGGGGATGCCGTGGTAGCCGGCTTTGTGTTCGAGCACCTCACGAATTGGGAAAAAGCGGTCGACGTTGAACTCCTGGGGTGCCAGTCCAATCGCGTTTCTGGCCTGCTGGTAGTCGGCTTCGACATCGTGACCGAAAACGCGGGCGGTGCCGCCGGATGTTCTGACCAGGCCGACGAGAATGTTGATAAACGTCGTTTTGCCCGCGCCGTTGGGGCCAAGCAGTCCAAAGAAGCTCCCTTCGGGGACGGTCAGCGAGACGCCATCGAGGGCGGTCACGTCCTCGTACTCCTTTCTCAAATCCTGGATTTCGAGGGCTGGCTGGCTCATGCAGTGGCCTCCCTCTCGGCCACAGCTATCGCCCGCTCGATGAGTTCGAACACCGCAGGATCGGCCACGCTGTAGTAGCTCCATCTGCCGTCTTTTCGGGTTTCAACAACGCCCGCCTCAGTGAGACAGCGTAGATGGGTGGCGACCGTCGACTGTGGCGCGTCGAGGGCAGCCTGCAGTTCACAGACACAGCACTCGCCGTCCCGCAGCGTCCACAACAGCCGGAGCCGCTGGGGGTTCGAGAGGGCTGCAAACAGACAGGCCACGGCCTCGGTGCTCGTCGCCTCGCTGGCCCGAGCGCGGAGGTCCATTGCAACCGACTCGGGGTCGTCATAGAGCCGACAAAAGGAGTCCGGAAGCTCCCCGGTCGACACGGTTACGTCAGACATATCGTAAATACCCGATATGGACCGACACCTAAAGGCCCCGCGGTTCGCGCGCCTACTCGAGGTGGTGGTAGTCGAGTTCGTAGTGTTCGTCGAGTGCCTGTTGGATCGGCGCGCTGGGCTCGCCGACCGGTCGACGGCGGATCGCCATCCCGGTAGGACCGTCGGAGACGATCAGGTTCTCGTGGAACTGTTCGTCTTGGTCCGGGTAGTCGGCCCGGTAGTGGGCCCCACGGGATTCGGTCCGTTCGAGTGCCGTCCGGAGCGTCGACTCGGCGACCGCCAGCGAAAAGCCGAGGTCGACGGCCAACTCAAACGTACGGCTCGTTCGGTCGCCGTCGATTCCGAGGTCAGCAACACGCTCACGGAGCGATTGGAGAGCAGCGAGCCCCCGGCTGAGCCCCTCCGTTTCGCGGATAATACCCGCGGTCTCCCAGAGTAGCTCGCCGAGATCATCAAGCAGTTCCTCCGGTGTAGTCTCGCCGTCTGCGGCTTCAAGTCGAACGAGGGCCGCAAACTCCCGTTCGGCTTGGGCGCGCATTCGAACCGAGAGTTCGGCGTTCGTGTCGCTAATCGCCCCGCTGCCGCCGTCGGTGGCGACGCCGGTCGACCGGTAGCTGTCGGCGATATGTTGGCCGACCGGCTCGGCGATGGCGACGGTTTCGGCCAGCGAGTTGCCGCCGAGCCGGTTGGCCCCGTGGACACCTGCAGTGGTCTCGCCGACCGCATACAGGCCATCGACTGCGGTTTGTCCGGTATGTGGGTTGATGTCGACCCCACCCATCGTGTAGTGGGCAGTGGGCGCGACCTCCATTGGGTCGGTTGTGATGTCGACGCCAAGCGACGAAAAGCGGTCGACCATACTCGGCAGTCGGTCGCGGATGTAGTCGTCGTCGCGGTGCGAAATATCGAGATAAACGCCGCCGTTTTCGGTGCCGCGGCCCTCGCGGATCTCCTGGGCGATCGCACGGGCGACCACATCGCGGGCGTCGAGTTCCATCTGATCCGGCGAGTAGCGTTCCATGAACCGCTCGCCCTCACTGTTGTAGAGCCGTCCACCCTCTCCGCGGACGGCCTCGGTGACGAGTCGACCGTCCCAGTCGTCGCCGTAGCGGTCGCCGACCATTCCGGTGGGGTGGAACTGGACGAACTCCATATCGAGCAGCTCCGCGCCCGCGTCGATGGCGAGCGCGGGGCCGTCGCCGTTGTTTTCTTCGTCGCGCGAGGAGTGGCGGTTGTACATCGCGCTCGAACCGCCCGCCGCGATCACGACGTGGTCAGTGACAAACACCAGAAACTCGCCGGTCGCCATATCGAAGCCGACGGCGCCCGAAACACGGTCGTCATCCGACAACAGCCGCGTGATCATCACGTTCTCGCGGTACGGAACTGCCAGCGACTGGGCTTTCGAGACGAGCGTGTCGAGCATTGCCTCGCCGGTACGGTCGCCGACAAAGCAGGTCCGGCGGAACGACTGAGCGCCGAAGTATCGCTGCTGGATCTCGCCGTCGACAGTGCGGGCAAACGACATCCCCCACTCATCGAGTTCACGGATACGGTCGGGCATGGCGCGCGCGACGAGTTCGACCGCCTCAGGATCGTTCAAAAAGTGACCCTCACGGAGCGTGTCGGCGGCGTGAATGGCCCAACTGTCTTCGGGGTCACGGCTCCCGAGGGCGGCGTTGATCCCCCCGGCGGCCCACGTGGTGTGGGCGTCGCCGTAGTCGCGTTTGCCGATCACTAGCGGCTCGATGTCCTGTTCTTTGAGTTCGATCGCGACCCGTGCGCCGGCTGCACCGGCTCCGATGACCAACACCGGGACGTGGATCTCTTCGTAGTCGATGTCGATGGTCGACGCTGTGCGGTCTGCGGCCGATGCGTCGCTGTAGATTGAACTGGTTGTATACTGGCTCATTAGTGGGGTGAAACGCCGATACGCCTCTAGTAAAAAGAAGGGTCCGAGGCCTCTTGAGGGCTTCGCGCGGCGCAATTAGTTCATAACTAAACGGGTAATGCTAACGCTAACTGGAGCTGGAACCAACAGCTACTACCGACGGCTATGCCCTCGGGTCGACCGTACGGCGGAAACATCGAAAGGGCAAGACAGTTATCGCCGCCGCCGAGTATCCGAGTATGAGTATCCTTGCGGACGCACGGGCCGTCATCGACGCTGGCCCGGTCTGTGATAGCTGTCTGGGGCGGGTGTTTGCCGACCGGAGTTTCGGCCTCTCGAACGCCGAACGCGGCCGCGGACTCCGAACGGCGGTCGCCCTCGACGACGACGAGCCGTTCGAGTCGGTCGAGCCCGCCGACTGCTGGGTCTGTGAGGGCGAGTGCGGTCGGTTCGACGAGTGGGCCGAGCGTGCAGTCGACGCCCTTGGCGATCCCGCACCGGAGTTCGAGAGCTACCAGGTCGGCACGAAAACCCCGCCGCTGATCGAGGAAAACGACGAACTGCTCCGGATGGACGCCGGGCTCGATGAGGATGCCGGCGAGCTATTTAAATCGAACATGAACCGAGAGGTCGGCAAACGGATCGGCCGACTCACAGGGACCGACGTCGACTTCGGTCGGCCGGACGTGCAGTTCACCCTCGATCTCGAACGCGAGCGCGTCGACGCAAAACTCAACTCCGCATTCATATACGGTCGTTACCGCAAGCTCGAACGCGATATTCCGCAGACTGAGTGGCCCTGTCGGGAGTGCCACGGCAGCGGCCGTAAAGGGAAGTTAGCCTGTGACTACTGCGACGGAACGGGGTATCTGTACCCCGAAAGCGTCGAGCAGCTGACCGCACCCGTCGTGATGGACGTGATGGACGGCACCGAATCGACGTTCCACGGCGCGGGCCGCGAGGACGTCGACGCCCGCATGCTTGAAACGGGTCGACCGTTTGTCATCGAGATCGAAGAGCCCTACCGACGCCGGATTGATGTCGAGCGGCTTGAGGGCGATATCAACGCCTTCGCCGAGGGAAAAGTCGAAGTCGAGGGGTTGCGGCTGGCGAGCTACGAGATGGTCGAACGCGTCAAAGAACTGGACGCCTCGAAGACGTATCGAGCGTTCGTTGAGTTCGAAGACGACGTGACTGACGCGGAGCTACAGACCGCTATCGAAGCGTTGGATGGTGCGACAATCGAGCAGTACACGCCCGAACGCGTCGACCACCGACGGGCAGGACTGACGCGCATTCGGGATGTGCTCTCGGCGAGCGCAGAACTCGAAGACTCCCGTCATGCGGTCGTTGAGATCCACGGCGAGGGCGGACTGTATATCAAAGAGCTCATCTCCGGCGACAACGACCGCACCGAGCCGAGTCTCGCCGGCCTTCTTGATACCGGAGCGGTCGTCACTGATCTCGACGTGTTGGCCGTCGAGGGACGCGACGAACCGTTCGAGCGCGAGGAGTTCTTTTTGAAGTAATGACTGGCTACCGGATCGGCGTCGACGAGGCTGGCAAAGGGCCCGTGTTGGGGCCGATGGTCGCGGCCGCCGTCCGCGGCTCGCCATCGGACCTCCCTGATGGACTTGCTGATTCAAAACGGCTCTCCGCACCAAAACGCGAGTCGCTGGCTGCCGAACTCCGAAATAAAGCGGACGTCGACATCGCTGTCGGTGTAGTCGAGGTCGACGAGATCGACGACCCAAAAACGGATATGAACCGGCTGACGGTCGCCGCCCACGTGCGAGCGATCACACAGGTTGCTGCTGCGGGCGACGAGGCAATCGTCGACGCCGGCGATGTTTCGGAATCGCGGTTCGGTCGACGCGTTCGTGAGGGCGTTGCCAACGAGGGAATCGAGCTGTCGGTGACTGCCGAGCACGGCGCCGACGACAGCCATTCGTTGGCGGCCGCCGCGAGCATTATCGCCAAAGTCGACCGCGACCGACGGATGGCTGCGGTCGACGAACAGCACGACCAGTCGGTCGGCAGCGGCTATCCAAGCGATCCGACAACGCGGGCGTTTCTAACGAACTACGTCGAGACAACCGGTGAACTGCCGGACTGCGCGCGTCGGTCGTGGTCGACGTGTGATGACCTGTTGGCGGCCGCCGAACAGTCTGGACTTGCGGATTTTTAAAACGAGGCTGACTAGCAACTGGTAGTCACCATATAATGATTAGTCGACCTTCTGGCGGTGGCGGTCGGCCTCGGTGTGGTCTGGCTCGTCGTGGCCGGCTGAGGATGCCCCTTCGGTTTGCTCGTCAGGTGACTCCGAAACGGAGTCGGCTGTTTCTGTTGCGTTCGACGGCCTCGGTAGTCGGCTGATCGTCGCAGCACCGATCAGTATCGATGCGAGACCGAGAAGCAGAACGACCGACGTCGACTCGCCGGTGGTGTCGCCAACTGCCACCAGTAGTGTCAAGAGGCCGACGGCGACCGCACAGACGCCGAAAACGGCCTTTGAGAGCCCAGAGACCAGTTGCCCGATTGCCCGTCGGAGGCTGCGCGCCGCATCGTCGTCTGCCCGTGAGTCGGATGCCATCTATGTTCGCTTTGTGTACCAGATAGAAAACCTATCGGTTTTGTATGACGACTGTCAGACGGAGATACCGGCTTGCAGGCTACTGTGACGGCTATCGACGCAGTCGACCAGAAAATGAAACCGCAATGATGTTTCGGCAGCGACCGATCAGCGGTCGGTCATCAGATGCCGGAGGATGTCACCGTACGCCGGACGGGTGATACTGACCCCGACGATCACACCGAGGATCGTGAAGATTGCAAACCCGCGGAGATCGCCGAGCGACAGCACCGCCAGCGGCGACATGGCGATGATCGTTGTCGCGGCGGCAACGCCGATCACCCAGAAGGCCTTTTTAAATCGTGAGTCGAACACCTTCCGGCTCGAGACGTCGCCTTCGGACATCACCTCGTCGGCGATGATGATCAGGTCATCCACCCCCGTACCGATCACCGCAATAAAGCCAGCGAGCACGGCCAGGTCCAGCGGATAGCC
>CAZOOU010000074.1:3692-6495 GCA_964581495.1 uncultured Haloferacaceae archaeon | reverse complement strand
CACGACGCGCCGCGCGAGAGCCTGGCGAAGGTCGCGGTGAAAAACCACAAAAACGGCGTCGACAACCCGCACGCCCAGTTCCAAAAGGAAGTCGACCTCGAAACCGTCATGGAGTCGCCGATTATCGCCGATCCCCTGCGACTGTACGACTTCTGTCCGATTACGGACGGCTCGGCCGCGCTCATGCTGTGTCCGGAATCCAAAGCCAAAGAGTACACCGACAACTACGTGACGATCGCCGGCATCGGCGGCGCAACCGACACCCACGTCGTCCACGAGCGGATGGATCCCACGGTGATGGGTGGGGTCGTCGACTCCGGCGAGATCGCCTACGAGATGGCCGGACTCGGTCCCGACGATATCGACGTGGCCGAACTCCACGACATGTTTACCATTCTCGAATTCCTCCAATCCGAGGGACTGGGCTTCTTTGCGAAGGGCGAAGGATGGAACGCAGTCGAAGACGGCGTCACCGACCGCGACGGCGAGCTGCCGATCAACACCTCCGGCGGCCTCAAGTCCAAGGGCCACCCGCTTGGGGCGAGCGGTGTTGCCCAGATCTACGAGCTGTACCACCAGCTGCGGGGCACGGCGGGCCCACGGCAGGTCGACGCCGAGACGGGGCTGGCGTGTAACGTCGGTGGCTTTGGCAACTGTGTGATTACGACGATCCTGGAGGCAGCCCAATGAGCGAAACCCCACCGATGGAAGCCGCCCGCTACCCCGACGGCAGCATGCTGTACCCGCCTCACCCGCTGGGTCCGGACGGCAACGAGCCGGTCGAAACCGTCGACCTCAGCGAGTACACCGCCGAGTTGATCACCTGGACTTCCTCGACAGCAACCCCACCCGGCGTTCGTCAACCCAACCACATCGGCATCGTCGAGTTCGATGTCGACGGCGAGCCAGTCCGCGCGATTGGACAGTTGACGACAGCGGATGTCGAAATCGGCCAAACAGTCGAGCCGGTCTACGTCGACGAACTCCGCGAGCCCGGCGCGGGCATCCGCGAGCCCGACAGCCAGGCGTGGGACGGCTACCGGTTCGAGCCGGTCGAATAGCTCGCTGGGGCAGCTTCCTCGACTCACGATTTCTTTTGAGTAACAGCCTGCGACGTGTTGTCAGCCTCACTTATATATCCGACATAGAGAAGCTTATGCCGTCGACCGGCAGTAGGTAGGCTATGGTATCCCGTCGAACACTGTTGGCGACGGTCGGCGGAGCCGCGGCGCTGGGGGGCTGTCTCTCGGGAGCCGACGCCGGATCCGACCCCGAAGCCGATCAACCAGCGACCGACGACACTGAGCCAGTCGACGCCGAACCGCCGGACACAACCGACCCAATCACAACGACACGCCTGTTTTATGAGGCCCTCGTGACGGGCGACAAAGCCGCGCTCAACGAGTGGTTCGTCCATCCTGAATCGCCAACCTACCCGATTGAAGATCACCACCTTCCGCCGGAACGATTCGAGCCGGTCGAGACGGTCCAGATCGCCAGCATGGAAGCGGTGTCGGTCCAAGACCGCGTGGTCCAGCAGCTGTATCCCGACGTCTCACGGAGCAGCCGGACGCGCAGAGAGATGGGAGCCAGCCGGCTGCAGTACGTCCATACAACGTTTTATGTCACTCTCACGGATGACGCCGCCCCACAGCAGGCAAACGAGTCCGACGAGATCGCAGTCGACAACGAAACCGTCGACGCAGGAGAACTCGATGACGACGAAATCGAGGTAGAGGACGGAGACGATGCAGACGACAGCGAGGGCGACAACACCGACCCAACCGTCTATGTGGCCGAGACCGTCGACTATCTAGTCAGAGACGACGGCCAGTGGTACGTCCGCTACGACGCCACCTGATACGTTGTATCCCCACCACAGTAGGAACTGCCTACCCACAGTAAGAGACGACTACGTCCCGTCCGAGTCGGTGTCTGTTCTGTCAGTGTCGGTCTCGTCCGGTTCGTCGGTAGGCTGGCTCTCGTCGGCTGTGTCGGTCTCGGCGGTTGGATCGCTCTCGTCGGCTGCGTCGACGGTCTGCTGGGCGCGGTCGAGTTCGTTTTTGATCGATTCGAGTTCGGATTCGACGTCGACCTGTGGGCCGTCGGCTCTCTGCGTGTCCTCGGCGTCGGTCGAGTCGTCAGATGAATCGGTTGAATCGCTCCCGGCGTCGGTCACATCGATCATCACGCCGCGATTTCGGTCGACCGAGCCATCGCGGCGGTCGCCGGAGTCAGTTCGGTCGCGTCGCTCGCGGTCGCGCTGGTCGCGGACGGTCCGTTCGGCATCCCGGAGTCGGGTTTCGATCTCGCCGGTCAGCTCGCGGGCGTCGTCGATCAGTCGACGGGATTCGGGGTTTTCGGGCAGATCGGCCTCCGAGAGTGCGGTCCGAAGCTCTGCAAGCGCGCCCGCAAGCTGGCCGGAGGCCTCCGCGCCGACCGAATCGAGACGACTGCGGGCAGCCTCGCTTTCCTCGCGGACGGCGCGTTCGGGGTCAGCCAGCCGGAGCGTGCGGCGAAGCAACTCGAGCGACTGGATCGTCGCCTCAAGCAGGGCGATCAGGGTGGGTATCGTGTACTGCTCGGTAAACCGGAGCAGTTCGCTCAGACTCGGGGGTTTGGGTGGGGTGCGTCGACGCTCGGCCCGAAGCTCCGCGCGGAGGTCGGTCAGCGTCTCTTCGAGCTCGTCGAGCCGGTCGTCGAGCTCGTCGCGGTCCCGCGGCCGATCACGAGAAGCGGTCATACTCTCAGGTTGGACTGCAAGGCGAATAAATATGTGCCACCCCGCCCGAGACGCCACCGT
>CAZOOU010000074.1:0-3592 GCA_964581495.1 uncultured Haloferacaceae archaeon | reverse complement strand
GGAGGCAACTGATCGTCCAACTCTTAGGCTAACCAAAACCCATATACGTTTAGGCTCGCCTAATTATCTGCATGGACGTATCGGACCACGCCGCGGTGACACCGGAAGACGACGACCGAGAGGATTCTCCCTGTGTCTCCGCGCTTGCGGCCTCGCCGAACCGAACCGTATTCACCGAAGAGGGAAACTGCGAGGGCTGGATCGCGACTGATCTGATTGTGACGCTCTCGCGGTAACACCAGCTCGCCTGGTTTCGAGAGTCGGTGTCGACACCAACCGGTCTCGAAATCGGTTGACGGAGCAGTCGATTCGAGTGTCTGGCCAGCTTTTCGACGACGAATCCGAACCCGTTTATATACTCGCCTAGAACATCGTGTATCAATAGCTGGAGCCACCCGTGTGGCGACCGCAGACTGGCTGACCCATGATTCCACCCGAGACCTATCTACAGTTCCATGCAGTCGCCATCCTGCCGCCAATCGTGCTGTTGGCAGTCGTGACGTGGCTCCGCCCACCTGACCACCCACGCCGGGTGGCCACCGGCCTCGGTATTATTCTGGCGTTGGCGTTCGGCTACACCTTTTTTTGGGACAACGCGCTCATCGTCCGTGGCGTCTGGCACTACGGCGAGGGCGTCGTGGCCGGTCGACTCTGGTCGGTGCCGTGGGGCGAAGCCCTGTTTTTCATCCTCCAGCCGATTTTGACCGCGCTGTGGCTGTTCCAGCTACGGATTCCCACTGACCAGTCGCTGGGACTGTCGACCCGACAGCGCCTCGCGGGCGTCGGTGGCGGGCTGGCGGTCGGCGGCTGTGGGCTGCTGTTTGTGGGGTCGGCGTCGACGCTCTACCTTGGGGCAATATTGGCGTGGGCCGGTCCCATTCTGGCGATCCAGTGGGGGTTCGGCTGGACACAACTCTGGGCGGCCCGCCGGACGGTCACGCTGGCGGTCGGCGTTCCCACGCTGTATCTGTGGATCGTCGACCGGTGGGCGATCTCGCTGGAGCTGTGGACGATCTCGGAGACCTACACCGTCGGTCTTGCGCCGGCCGGCCTCCCGATCGAGGAGGCCGTCTTTTTCCTTGTGACGAACCTGTTTGTCGTCCAGGGACTGGTGTTGTACGTCTGGCTGCTGGATCAGTGGGGTGAGCAAGTGTGAGCAGCGACAAGTCGGCGTCGGTCGACCAGCGGTCGGCAGGCGATTCATCGACAGCAGTTGAGCCGAGAAGTAGACCAAACACCGCCGCTCGCCGGTTGGCGTTCGGTCTGCCGTGGGTCGCTCTGGCGACAACGATGATCGCGGTCGCCATGTTCGGCGCGCCGTCTCGTGGCTGGCAGCTGGTACCGTTTGCGGCGAGCATTGTCCTTTTTGGGCTGCCCCACGGCGCAGTCGACCATCTCACCCCGCCGTGGGCCAGAGCCGAGCCGCCGACCTGGCGGTGGTTCGGCGTCGTCGGTGGGCTGTATCTCGTCGTCGGCCTTGTGTATGCAGTCGGTTGGTTTCTCGCACCGGTCGCGGCGTTCGTCTCGTTTATCTTGCTCACCTGGTTCCACTGGGGCCAAGGCGAACTCCACCCGCTGTTGCGAGTGCTCCATGCGCGACATCTCGGCTCGCGGCTCAGTCGGCTCCTCACGCTGGTCGTGCGGGGGTCGCTGCCGATGGTCGTCCCACTGATCGCGTTCCCCGGCGAGTATCGGTGGGTTGCCGAACAGCTGATTGGACTGTTTGCCACACCGGATCTGACCGCGATTGCGGGTGTCTTTACGCCAACGGGCCGGGCAACCATCGCCGCCGCACTCGGCGTGCTGTTTTTCGTCTCGCTGGCGGCGAGCTATCCTCGAACGGGGAGTCGACGGTCATGGGCAGTCGACGCCGGCGAGGTTGCCTTTGTAACCCTGTTTTTCCTCACAGTGCCGCCGCTGTTGGCTGTCGGGATCTACTTTTGTTTCTGGCACGCGATGCGGCATATCGTCCGGCTCATGCTGCTTGATGAGACGGCCGCCGCCCGACTCGACGACGGCTCCGCGCTGGGCGCGCTGGCACGCTTTGGGCGGGCAGCCGCACCGCTAACGGTGGTTTCGCTTGGGGTGTTCGCCGCGCTCGCGGCGACGGCACCGGCATTCGACGTCGACTGGCCGGAGCTGTTCGCCGTCTATCTGGTCGGCATCGCCGTGATGACCGCGCCGCACGTTGTCGTCGTCACCTGGCTTGATTTCGAGGAGTCGATCTGGATGACCTCAAAATAGTCAAGGATACAGCCGCTGTGAGAGCTGTTCGATGCCCGCAATGAGATGCGGACTCGGCTGGTTCAAAAGCGAGTCGTCAAAGACGTGGACTGCAGGGTCGACCGCCCACGCGCGGTCGTGAATACGGTCGGCCGAGACCTGCGAGCCCGTCCCGCAGATGTGGAGCACGGCGTGGTCGGGGTCGGCCCGCTCGACGGTCTCGCGGTCGACCTCGGTCGATCGATCGCCAGGGTCGACAAACGGGTAGCGTCCCCCCGCGGCGACGACGGCGTCGGGCACCCAGTTGCCCGCGGCCATCGGCGGCTCGGACCACTCCTCGCAGTAGACGGTGGGGCGGCTCGCGCCCTCGGCAAGGCGGGCCTCGACACGCTCGTCGACGGCCGCGAGTCGCTGGTCGGCTGACTCGCGGAGATCGCGGCCAGCGTCGGGCGCGCCGGCGGCTGCCGCCACGGATTCGAACCCCTCAAGCACGTCGTCGAGACGGCTAGGTTCGTGGTGGTAGGTGTTGTAGCCGCGCTCGGTGAGTTCCTCGTGTATCTCCGCTTGGAGCGCGTCGCTCGTACAGACCAGATCGGGCGACAGCTCGGCGAGTCGGTCGTAGTCAGGGTTTAGCCAGCCGCCGACGGTCGGAGAGTCGAGCTCGCAGTGAGCGGTGACGCCGACAACACGCTCAGCGAGGCCGAGCGCGGCAAGGGTTGCCGTCGCCGAGGGAGCCAGCGAGACGATTCGGGGAGAGGCCATATGTCGACTCAGGAGGCAACGACTGAAAACAACCCGGTAGCTATCAGCCGACTGCGATGAAACCATCAGGGTCGTTTGTCGTGATTGTGGCCGTTTTCGTGGCTCTCCGTCCAATACCAAACTGCTTAAGTAATATTCTGTCTTCCTCTTGGCAACGACCGCGCCCGTTTTTTATAGCTGATAACGGGTGCAACTCCCACACAATGAGTGAACGAACGTTTACCACGACAACCGACCGCACGCGGTCCCGAGACCGGAGTAGAACCGCCGAACAGGAAAGCGAAAGCGAGTCCGAACACGACGGCCTGCAGTGTCCCGAATGCAGCGGCAACGTCATCACCGACGACGAACACGGCGAGACGGTGTGTGACGACTGTGGCCTCGTAATTACCGAGGATTCGGTCGACCGCGGCCCAGAGTGGCGCGCGTTCGACAGCGCCGAAAAAGACCAGAAATCCCGTGTTGGCGCGCCCACCACCAACACGATGCACGACAAGGGCCTGTCGACCAACATCGACTGGCGAAACAAGGACGCCTACGGTCGCTCGCTCGGCGCGCGCCAGCGACAGAAAATGCAGCGACTCCGCAAATGGAACGAGCGGTTCCG
>CAZOOU010000073.1:1980-6567 GCA_964581495.1 uncultured Haloferacaceae archaeon | reverse complement strand
CGACGATTTCGTCTCGCTCGACCAGCACGCCGAGATCATGGCGGGCCACATCGACCGCGACGTGCAGTTCGTCGACGACATCTACGGCGACGACGCCGTTGCGGCCATCGAAGCGCTCGAAGCCGGCGAGGTGCTCCTTCTCGAAAACACCCGGATGAGCGACGACGAACTCCCCGAAGCCGACCCCCAAGAAAAGGCCGACACCGAGTTCGTCCAGACGTTGGCTCCGCATTTCGATGCGTACATCAACGATGCCTACTCGGCGGCCCATCGGAAACACGCCTCGCTGGTTGGCTTCCCACTCGTGCTTCCTGCCTTTGCGGGCCGTGTGATGGAAACCGAGTACGACGCCAACACCGCCATCGCCACAAAGGAGTTCGACGGCCAGGTCACCATGGTGGTCGGCGGCACCAAAGCCACCGACATAATCGGCGTGATGAACACGCTCGGCGACAAGATCGACACCTTCTGTATGGGCGGAATCGCCAGCCACCTGTTCCTCCGGGCGGCGGGCTACGATGTCGGCTACGACCGACACGACAACCTGGATCTGTACGACAGCCAGTGGGAGAACAACAAGGAGATTATCCACGAGCTCTACGAGGAGCGACGCGACCAGATCGTCCTCCCCGACGGGTTGGCCTACGAGGACGACGACGGCGAGCGCGCCGAACACGACAACGAAGCGCTTGATGCCGCCAACTACGACTATATGGACATCTCCGAGGAGACAGTCGACAAATACGATCCGATCATCCGCGATTCGGACGCCGTCTTCCTCAAAGGTGCCTTGGGCGTCTTCGAGGACGAGAAGTTCTCGGCGGGAACCGTCGGCGCAATCAAAGCCATCGCCGAAACCGACTGTTTCTCGGTGGTCGGCGGCGGCGACACCTCGCGATCCATCGAGATGTACGGCCTCGACGAAGCCGACTACGATCACGTCTCCATCGCCGGCGGCGCGTACATCCGTGCGCTCACTGGTGACGATCTCCCAGGCGTCGAACTGCTGATCGACGCCGCCGAGTAGTCGACGGCGACGCCGACACAGCCGCCGCCTACTTTCTTAGTTGTCGACCACGACTGGTGAGCTATGACACTCGGAATCGTCGCCGACACACACGACAATCTCGACCTGGTCGACCGCGCAGTAGAGCTGTTCGAAACCGAAGGCGTAGAGCGCGTGGTCCACTGCGGGGATATCGTCGCGCCGTTTTCAGCCACACCGTTCGACACTGAGGCCTTCGAGTTTTATGCCGTTCGGGGCAACAACGACGGCGAGTGGGCACTGGCGAACGTTGTCGATGAGTTCGGTACCTATCTCGGCGAGTGTGGCCAGTTGACTGTCGATGGCGTCTCGGTTGCAGTGTACCACGGCACCAACAAACTGCTCCGCGAAGCACTCGTCGACAGCGGCGAGTACGACTACGTGTTCCACGGCCACACCCATGAACGCGCAATCGAAGCCCGCGGCGGGACCATCCGCGTCAACCCTGGCGGGCTCCCAATCGAGGCTGCTGACGACGAGTTTTCGGTGGCGATTCTCGATACCAGTGAGTCGGGCGTCGACGCCGTTCGTCACCACAAACTGGGCTACTGACTACCCGGCGACGGCGAGTCTCGCCACGAAATCCTATATAAGCCGAACAGTCTCACACGAGAGAGATAGTTTATTCCAATGGTGATTGAAAAATAATAATTAGCTAAGCATTAAGTAACCATTGTTCATGTACAAACACAGTGGTAGTGGATGACACAGGTAATCTGGATAATCGCGGCGGTCCTTGTAACGTTCACCGCAGGGTACATGTGGTACTCGCGGTATTTGTCACAGTTTGTCGGACTGGATGCCGAGACGGAGACACCTGCTCACAAGTATGAAGACGGCCAAGAGTATGTGCCCTCAAAAAAGCCCGTTTTGTTAGGCCACCACTATTCAAGTATCGCGGGCGGCGCACCGATTGTCGGGCCGATCACCGCGGGTGCGGTGTGGGGCTGGGTGCCCGCGTTGTTGTGGATCGCTATCGGCAACCCGCTGATGGGTGCGGTTCACGACTTCGTCTCGCTTTCGGGCTCGCTCCGACACGAGGGGAAATCGATCGGCTACATCGTCGGCGAGTACGTCGGCGAGGGCGGCAAAAACATGCTGCTGTGGTTTGCCTTCCTGACGATTATCCTGGTTGTCGCGGTGTTCGCGCTGGTCGTCGGCATCGTGTTTAATGCGTATCCTGAGGTGTCGACGGCCTCGTTCATCTACATCGCGCTGGCACTGGTGTTCGGAGTGTATCTCTACCAGCTCAATGGGCCGTTTATTCCGGGGACGGTCCTGTTCGTCGCCGGCGTCTTCGGCGCGGTCTGGGTCGGCATTCAGTACCCCTTCGCGCTGTTCGAGCCGACCGCCGAGCGGACGGCCGAACTCGGGGTTACGGTGCTACTCAGTGGCTCCGGCGAGTGGGTGCCCGGCGCGGCAGCACTCGGTGCCAACACCGCAGCCTGGATTCCTGTCGTGATGGTGTACGGCGCCATCGCCAGCGCGCTGCCAGTGTGGGTGTTGCTCCAGCCGCGTGACTACCTGTCGTCGTTCCTCCTGTACACGGGGGTCGGCGGGGCAACTGTCGCAATTATTGTCGGCACGCTGCTCGGGACTTCCTCCCAACCGCTGGTAATCGATTCGTCGATCGGTGCGTTCAACGGCTTTTGGGGCGTTGAGGCGGTCTTCTTGCCGCTGTTCCCGCTGTTGTTCCTCACGATTGCCTGTGGAACCATCAGTGGCTTTCACTCGCTGGTCTCGTCGGGCACAACTGCCAAACAGCTCGACAAGGAGACCGACGCCCGACTGATCGGCTACGGCGGGATGCTCGGCGAGGGGCTGCTCGCGGCGGTCGCGCTGTCGGCGCTCGCCGTGTGGGGCTTTGCCGATCCGGCAGGCGGAATCGGTGCGGCGCTGCCGAACTTCGCCTCCGGCGGCGGTATCATTCTGACCAGCCTCGGGATTCCGGAGACCGTTGGTGCGGTGTTCATGGCACTCGTTCTCGTGAGCTTCCTGCTAACGTCGACTGATACGGCGGTTCGACTCGGTCGGTACATGATGGAAGAGATCGTCGGCCTGCCGGCGGGCCAGACCGATACGGGACTGAACGCAGACCTCGGCTCGCTGGCTCGTGGACGGTACACCAACCCACTGATTCAGGTGATTCCGGCCTACCTGCTTGTCGTCTCCGGCCAGTGGGTGACGCTGTGGGCGCTGTTCGGTGGAGCCAACCAGCTGCTTGCCGCGCTGGCGTTGCTGACCGCAACTGTCTGGCTTGCCAACTGGGACGACACCAAACAGCTGGTTTCGACCGGCGTTCCAATGGCGGTGATGGTGACGATCACGATTCTCGGCCTTTCGTGGCTGGTGTTCTACGAGAACATGTATTCGAATCTGTATCTCCACTTCACCGGCGCGCTCGAAGAGCCGCTTGCCGGCGAAGCAATCGCCTCGGCGGCTGTCCAAATGGTGTTGGGCTTGGTGTTGATCAGTCTCGCACTCGCGTTGGTCCGGATCGGCTATCGGAACATCCGGTCGGTCCGAAGCGGCACTGAGACGCCAGCAGTCGAACCGAGCGACGACTAACTCTTTTCTATCTATTTCCAGAACCGTTTGGCGAATCGCGAGAGAATCCCCTCATCAGGAGTGGTGACCGCATCCCACAGCGTGAACGCCTCGACGACATCCGCGACCTCGCTTGCGACCGCCCGTTCAGACTCGGGGTCGACAACGACAAGATTCACGTCGTAGTGGCCGTAGTAGCCGAATTTGAGGAGGGTTCGATCCCGAAACCCATCGACGTAGTCGGCGACCGCGTCGGGAATTTCGTCGGCGATGATCACGAACGTGATGTCGGTGCCGTAATGTTCTTCATCCGCTGTAACCCAGTCGTCGGCCAACTCGTGGCCGAGTTCGACCAGTCGGTCGAGTTCGTCGACTGTCGGTCGGCTGGACCGGCGCGCAAGCAGATACTCCTCGGCCTCGTGGTCGGCGTAGCTGAGTGCGGGATGGAAGAACTGTTTTTGATTGAGCACGCGCATCTCGGCGTACAGCTCCCACTGCTGGCCGCCGCAGCGGTAGTCGCGTTCGAGATCGTAGTTGTACACTAACCGCCAGGCGACACGGTCGAGATACTCATCGTCGAACGCCGGCACCGAGTTTCGGATCTCGGCTGGCAGTTCCTCGGCCTCGTTGCTCACAGCCTACTAATACGGGAGGTGGTTCAAATAGTCAGCGGGTGGTTTTATCTGTTAGTCACTCTCTATACATCGGTATGAGCGACAAGCGAACCGAAGCCTGTGGTCGGTGTGCGATGTCGACGGTGGTCGAAACAACCACCGAAACTGCCGACAAGGGCGATTCCGACAGCCGGGACCCGTTCGGTTCCGCGCGGATCGAGGTCGACGAGCGGTCGCTCCGGCGGATCTCGCCAGCAGCCTGGATGGGTCGACTGACGTCCAAACTAGACCGGTTCGTCCAGCGGCTGACCTACGGGCGATAGTACGTCAAGTTCGGCGGGGCCAAGACATCGTCACCAGAGTCAAGACATCGTCACCAGA
>CAZOOU010000073.1:0-1880 GCA_964581495.1 uncultured Haloferacaceae archaeon | reverse complement strand
CAAGACATCGTCACCAGAGTCAAGACATCGT
Organism: uncultured Haloferacaceae archaeon; assembly: GCA_964581495.1. GTDB lineage: Archaea > Halobacteriota > Halobacteria > Halobacteriales > Haloferacaceae > Halohasta. The sequence goes on along the minus strand of CAZOOU010000073.1, from coordinate 1,849 downwards.
CACCAGATACGTCAGCGCGAAAACGATGATGGCAACCGTGGCGATGTTGAGGGCATCGAACGCAGCGAGGTTCAGCAACGACAGGCCGCCGATGATGGTCCAGCCAAGAATCGTCGACAGAAGGGCGTTCATCGCCAGCAACACCCGCGGGTCGCCCTGGGAGGCTTCGATGCCGTCGCTGAGCCCGCGGTCGGAGTTACCCTCGGTCATACATCACCATTTTTTCAGTCACACTTAGCTTTTGTCCGTCGATGCCCTACTGCGAGTATGCGACTTCCCAACCGGGAGGGCGTGGCTGTCGACCCGGTCCCCTTCGTCGTCATCACGGGAATGGCGTCGCTGCTCGTGCTCTCCGTTGGCCCGCTGTACGGCCAGGCGCTCGGACTGCGGCTGTCGACTGCAATCGCCGTCTCGGTCGGTCTGTCGGTGGCTGCGGCTGCGGTGGCCTACTACCGGCAGGTGTGGACCGCTCGCCCGGCCACTGAGTACGGTCTTCCCGCGAGTCTACGGGGCGAGTGGCTGTTTTATCTAATGCCGATTCTGGCCGTTGTGTTCGTCGGCCTGGCGATCCCACTTTTGCTCTGAGCTCCCAAGGCGGCAAGCCAGTGGGTGTTTTGGGTCTGGCCACGAATCTGTTGGCTATGCGTGAGGTAGTGGTATCACAGTTCATTCCGGCGACGCCAGCCGAACTCGACGGACTGCTCGGCCCCCGACAGCTGATCGACTCCGAGGGGAGTTTCAGCGTCGAGGGTGTCGAAACACGAGACGGTGCTCAGTTTGTTACCGCCAGTGGTCCTGGACTGACGCTCCAGTACCGGTTCGAGCAGCGGGCCGACGGCTGGTTCTACGAGCAGGCTGGCGACGCCGGACCGTTCGAGACGATGGAGACACACGTGCGCATTGCCCGGGAAAACGAAGGCAGTCGGGTCACCATGGAATCGACGGTTGCACTGTCGCTTCCGCTCCCGTTTGCCGACCGGATCGCCGCCTGGAAACGCCGCGGCGAACTGCAGCGCGCGCTTGCGTCGCTCGAATCAAAATGTTAACCGTGGTGGTTGTGCGCGGCTGCCACACAACACCAGTATTTGTAACCAATGCGTGAGACTGTATCACATATGAGACTGCTCACATCGATCAAAAGCGCGTTGTCCTCGCCGTCGCCCAAAAACCAACCCGACGACGGCTCGAAGGGGGCTTACTGGTGTGATGACTGCGGGGTTCGAGTTCGGGATGTCGACCTGTCGGGCGAGCCAGTGTGTCCGGACTGTGGCGACGAACTGCGGTTCGAGCGGTCGACCGGCCGCGACTGTGCCTGTTAGGGCTCGCGGATCGCAACCTCGCTGCCGGCGTCGGTCGGGAACGGAGCGGGTTCGGTGGCGTCGGTCGCTGCGAACTCGTCGTCGGAGAGGAAGGCGTCGGCCAGCGCGGCGCGAAGCGATGCCTCGTCGTACTCAGTGCCAATAAATACGAGTTCGGTCCGGCGGTCGCCGTGCTCGTCGTCCCAAGAGAGGTCGGGGCGATTCGAGCGGTACATGTTGCGGTCGACTTCGGGCAGGCTGGCGATCCACGGCCCTTGGGCGGTGGCCCGCACCGAGGGGCCGGCCTGGCTCACGGTGACGCGGCTCTCGCTGCCGGCGATCCAGGCGGTGCCTTTCGCGCGGACGATCGTCGAAGGAAGCTCCCGGAGGAACGCGGCGAACCGCGCTGGATGCAACGGACGGCGTCGACGGACCGTAAACGACGAAACGCCGTATACTTCGTCGGGATGGAGGTGATCATGGTCGTGATCCGCGTGGTCGTGGTGATCACCTGAACCGTGATCGTTGTGGTCATCGCTGTGATCGTGGTC
>CAZOOU010000072.1:0-6619 GCA_964581495.1 uncultured Haloferacaceae archaeon | reverse complement strand
GTCGTCTGATCGGTCAGTGGCTCTGTAGCCACCTGATCGGGATGGCCAGCAGCAGTACCGCCCACCAGGCCGACGGCTACCACTACCGCAAGCAGTCCGAAGACAACGAGACGTCGCATACCGCTTCAAGGCGGGCGTTACTGATAGCTCTTCAGGGTTTTTGATAGGTAACTGACCCGAACCGGCGGCTCACGAAACTGAAAACAGCGGCACTCGACGTGCGGAGTTAGGTTTCGGTCACGCGACTGTAAAGCCTTTCTCGCGGAGGAAGTCCTCCACGCGACCCCGATGGTTCCCCTGGAGTTCGATCGAGTCGTCCTCGATGGTGCCACCACAGGCGAACTTCGATTTGAGATCCGACGAGAGACTGCTCATATCGACGTCTCGTGGGTCGAATCCTTCAATGACCGTTACCTCTTTTCCATAGCGGCGCTCGTCGATGCGGATGTTGATCTGTTGAGACTCTTTGGCGACGTCTTCGCAGACGCAGAGTTCATCAGGCAATCCACACGTCGAGCAGACTTCCGACATTACGTCCGGGTGTACAGGACGGGCATATTAAACAGTGTCGGGTACTCTCGGTTCATCGTCGCTGAACAGAGTCCTTTCGGTGACTCATCGGACATTACTCGTCGACAGTTCGGAGTAGTCACTGACTACCATTATACAAATTATACTGACTGTCGATGGTAGCCTACTTGTTCTTCGACCAGTTGGCGTGAGTGTCTATCCGACATCGTGTATGTCTCGATTTCTTGATATTAGCGAGGCGTTTATTATGGTTGGGTCCTGCCTACTGCTAATGACAACACCAACCGGGCCACCCGCAACGATGGCTGCCAAAGAAAGCGAACTCACGCCGATGTTGAGTCAGTATCTGGAGTTGTGTGCCGCTCACGACGACGCACTCGTGCTGTTTCAGGTCGGTGATTTTTATGAGGCGTTCTGCGAAGCCGCCGACGCTGTCGCCCGGATCTGCGAGGTTACACTCACCCAACGGGAGGATTCAACCGGCACCTATCCGATGGCTGGCATCCCGATTGACAACGCCAGTTCATATCTCGAACGGCTGGTAGATGCTGACTACCGAGTGGCGATCGCCGACCAGATCGAGGACGCGGGCGAGGCAAGTGGCCTCGTCGACCGTGCGGTCACACGCGTTATCACACCGGGCACTGTGGTCGACGAAGCGTTGTTGGATTCGGGCACCACGAACTACGTCGCCAGCGTCGTCGAAAGCGACAGCGGCGAGTTCGGCATCGCTGCCGTCGACGTCTCGACCGGCGAATGTTTCGTCACCAGCGTCTCCGACCGGGCGGGCCTCTCGGAGGAACTCGACCGCATCGCGCCCGCCGAACTGCTGGTCGGCCCCGACACCGACCGAGTCGACCCAGCAGACGAGTCGGCAGGATGGAGCCACACCACGAGCGATGCCGCACTGTTCGACCGGGGGGCCGCCCTGGGCTGTCTCAGTCGCTATCTTGCCGACCCTGCCGACCATTTTGCGACTGACGCCGAGATTCGCGCCTGCGGAGCGGTGTTGTCGTACGCCGAGTACACCCAGGGCGACGATGGTACTCTCGAATACGTCTCGCGCATCCGCCGCTACGACCAGCGGGACCACCTGCGACTCGATGCGGCGGCGATCCACAGTCTCGAGCTGTTCGACAACCGCGGGCTGGGCGCGAGCGAGACACTGTTCGATGTGATCGACGAGACGAGTTCCGCACTCGGCCGACGCTGTCTGAACCGCTGGCTTCGCCGGCCGCTGGTCGACCGCGACGCAATCGAGACGAGGCTCGATGCAGTCGAAACGCTCACTGAGGAGTCGGTCACCCGCGCACAGATCCAAGAACTCCTGAAAGACGCCTACGATCTCGAACGGCTCGTCGGCCGTATCTCTCGCGGCCGAGCGACCCCGCGAGATCTTCGCTCGCTGCACGCAACCGTCGCTGTCGTCCCCGAGATACGCGACCAACTCGACGGGATCGACGCACTCGACGGCTACCGCGAGCGACTCGACCCACTCGCTGAGGTTGCCGACCGAATCGACAGCGCGATCGTCGACGACCCGCCGATGGAACTCACCGACGGCGGCGTGATCCGACCCGACTTCGACGCAGAGCTCGCCGAGCTCCGTCAAACTGAAAGCGATGGTCGACAGTGGGTTGCTGACCTCGAAGCCAGCGAGCGCGAGCGCACGGGAATCGAATCGCTCTCGGTTGGTCACAACCAAGTTCACGGCTACTACATCGAGGTAACGAATCCGAACCTCGAGTCAGTTCCAGACGACTACACCCGCCGGCAAACCCTGAAAAACGCCGAACGGTTCTACACGCCGGAACTCAAAGAACGAGAAGACGAGATCTTCGGGGCGGCCGAACGCGCCGACAGCCTCGAATACGAGCTGTTCTGTTCGCTTCGCGCCGAAATCGGCGCCGAAACCGAGCGGATTCAACGGCTCGCAACAGCGATTGCGGAACTCGATGCGGTCTGTTCGCTGTCGACGGTTGCTGTCGACGGCGAGTACATCCGCCCCGACTTTTGTGACCGTACCAACGGCATCGACATCGAGGGCGGTCGACATCCGGTCGTCGAAACGACCGAAGACTCCTTCGTGCCGAACGATGCGGATCTGTCGGCCGGCGAGGTCGCCATTATCACCGGGCCGAACATGAGCGGCAAGTCGACGTATATGCGCCAGGTCGCACTGACCTGTGTGTTGGCCCAGATCGGCAGCTTCGTCCCCGCTGAGGCCGCCGAACTCCCGATTCTCGATCGGATCTTCACGCGCGTGGGAGCCAGCGACGACATCGCCGGCGGCCAGTCGACGTTTATGCGCGAGATGAGCGAACTCACCGAGATCCTCCACGACGGCACCGAAAACTCGCTGGTGCTCTTGGACGAGGTCGGCCGCGGCACCAGCACCGCCGACGGGCAGGCTATCGCGCAGGCGACCACGGAGTTCATCCACGACGAGTTGGGCGCGATGACGCTGTTTGCGACCCACTATCACGGGGTGACGAATCTCGCCGACGAACGCGCAAACGTCTCTAATCTCCACTTTGCGGCCACCCGCGAGGGCGACGACGTGACGTTCCTCCACCGGGTCGCGCCGGGAGCCTCCGCTGGATCGTACGGTATCGAGGTCGCCCGAATGGCCGGCGTCCCCCAGCAGGTCGTCGACCGCGCGCGCGCTGTCGTCGAAGCGAGCGATTCGACCGCCTCCGGCGAGCTCGCAGCCGACACTCGGTCGACGACTAGTCCGGAGACACCCCAGCCAACGGACTCGACGGACGAACGCACGGATCGCGAGGCCGGCGGGATCGACACCGACACACCCAGCGAGCAGTCGGGGACGGTCGATGATCGTGTGTCGTATCCCGACGAAGAACGAGAGCCGCACGGCGATGTCGACGACCGGGTGTCGTATCCGGCCGAGGAGTTTTTCGGTGGTGTGGGAGATCCCGCAGTCGACGAGCCGCTCGACGAGGAGTCGATGGTTCGGGTTGCAGTCGCCCTCCGCGCGCTCGATGTGGCGAGCATGACGCCGCTGGATGCGCTCAACACGCTCGATGAGTTGCGCTCCGAGCTTCAGTAGCCGGCAACTACCAACGTACCGAACCGCTGGTCGAAGACGCTAAAGCCGTCGACCCGCTTTTTGCACCCAATGTCCGGGCCGACGATCCACCGACTCGACGAGGCGACTGTCGCCCAGATCGCTGCCGGCGAGGTGATCACACGGCCGGCCCGCGTCGTCGCCGAACTCATTGACAACGCGCTCGATGCCGGCGCGAGTCGAATCGAAATCACCGTCGACGGTGACGGCACCGATCGAATTCGGGTTTCGGACGACGGCTGTGGACTCTCACGAACGGACGCCGAACGCGCGGTCGAACGCCACGCAACGAGCAAGCTCTCGGCAGAGTCAGACGGCGACGGCGAACTGACCCGTGTCTCGACGCTTGGGTTTCGGGGCGAGGCTTTGGCGGCGATTGCCGACTGTGCGCGCCTCGAACTCGTTACCAACGACGGCACCGCGCTTGGCACGAAACTCGTCGTTGCGGGCGACGATCTTCGGCTCTCGAATGCCGGTCGACCACAGGGCACAACGGTCACTGTCACCGACCTGTTTGCGAATCGGCCGGCTCGCCGCGAGTCGCTGGCTGGCTCCGCGGCGGAGTTCGGCCGGATCAGTGAGTTAGTCGCCCGCTACGCACTTGCACGGCCTGAAACCCGGTTTCGCTTGATTCACAACGGCAACGAAACGCTGTCGACGAGCGGCGGTGGGTTTCAGGACGCCCTGCTCGGTGTGTACGACGCCGAAACCGCCAGCCGCGCGACAACGATTTTTCACCAGACCACACTCAACGGGCCGGACGGCGAGTTTTCAGTCCGTGGGATCTGTTGTTATCCATCGGTTACCCGGTCGACTCGCGAGCACGTTCGTATCGCCGTCAGCGGCCGGCCAGTCACTGACACCGGGCTCCGTCGGGCGGTAATCGCTGGCTACGGCTCGCTGATCGCCGGCAACCGCTACCCCATTGCTGCCATTGATGTCGACCCGCCGGCCGGAACGGTTGATCCGAACGTCCATCCGGCCAAACAGGAGGTCGGCCTCACTGCGCGCGAGGCGATCGAGTCGGCAGTCGAAACCGCTGTCTCGGAGGCGTTGACGACCGCGGACATCCGGCGGGCCGAAGACGCTGCAACCGATCTTGGGACACCACTGGAGACCGTCGACCGCTCTGACCCCTTCAGCGAGGTTCGGGTAATCGGTCCCTTCCGCGATCTGTATCTACTGTGCGAAGATGGCAACGAACTGCTGGTCGTCGACCAGCACGCCGCTCACGAGCGGGTGAACTACGAACGACTCCAGTCGACGCTCCACGAGGAGGGTGTCCCAACCGCTGTACTCGATCCGCCGGAGACGGTTTCGGTTTCGCCCGCCGCGGCGTCGGCAGCCGAGACGCACGCCGACCTGCTGGCAGATCTCGGCTTCGATGTTGCACCGTTCGGCGGTGGGACGCTCCGGGTTTCTGGGCTCCCGGCTCCCCTCGGCCGGGTTGCCACCGTCGACCTCTTGATTGAGACGCTTGACCAACTGGTCGCCGACGAGCAGCCCGCGAGCCAGCGGAACGGTCTACTGGCGGATCTGGCCTGTCATCCCTCGCTCAAAGCGGGCGATCGGCTCACTCACTCGGAGGCCGAAACGCTTCTCGACCGCTTGGGCGAGTGCGAACAGCCGTTTGCCTGCCCACACGGCCGACCGACTGTCTGTTCGCTCGATGAGTCGACGCTGGCGGCCGGATTCGAACGAGGGTCGACGCGGTTTCGGTGATCGGTTATAAATTAGGGAGAGCCTACGTCCAGGATTTACAGTCCGGACAGACGAACTCGCCGCTATCGAGCCACTGTTTGATGGTTTCGGCTCCACAGGTCGTACAGACGAACCCATCCGGTCGACAACGGTACGTGACGGCTGCCGGCTCAACGGTTTTGGGGTCTTCGCCCTCTTCGTCGACGTGGGCCGTTTCCGAGGAATCCTCGCCCGCCTGAAACTCAGTTAGTGGTTGATCCTCGCTCATAGCTGCATGTTTTACGAGCGTATATATAAGGAATCGGTCGGATCAGTGTTCTCGGCGGAGTCGACGGACGACGTACTCCTGTTCGAGCTCGCCGAGGAACTCACCGAGCCGGGGGCCTTGCGTCTCGTCGAAAAAGAGTCGGTAGCCTGCCTCGAACAGCTCGCCGATCTCGATGTCGTGGGCGCGGGCGGTGTCGTAGATCGCCGACTGGATCTCATCGCCATCGCCGCCGGCTTCGACCACTTCGGCCAGCGAATCAAGCGCCGCCTCGACGTCTGAATCGAACTCGACAGCGGGCAACTCAGTCTGCAGGCGGTAGTTGTAGGCGTTGTCCATCCGCTCGGCCCAGTTGCGCGCCTTTTCGACCCGCGCCAGGGCGGCCTCGATAGTCGACTCGTCGGCGTCGGCGGGAATGTGGCCCTCGTCGACGGCGAGTTTGATCCGGAGTTCGCGCTCTTCGACCATTCCGAGAACGGCCGCAAAGGTGTAGGGCAGCCGGATCGGTCGCTCCTCGGTCGCCTCGTCGACCACGTACGGATACGCCGCCTCGGCGAACTCTGTAACTGATTCATCGTCGACACCCTCATAGTAGGCCCGTTCAAACCGATCGAAGTCGTCGACTAACTGATCGAGTCGAGAGAGATCCAGGTCGCGGGCCTTCTTCGGGTTGAGTGCGAAAAAGTAGCGGATGATCTCGGGTTCGAGCAGGTCGAGCAGTTCGGTGACAGTGACGATGTTGCCGGCTGACGACGAGAGTGCCTCACCGTTGAGTGTGAACCACTCATACACCATCGGCACGGGCGGCTCGATCCCGAGGACGTTCTCGGCGATATCGACGCCGGAGGGCCACGAGCCTTCGGCGTGGTCCTTGCCGAACGGCTCGAAGTCGACGCCCAGTACCTGCCACTGGCCGGGCCACTCGAACCGCCACGGCAGTTTGCCCTCGCGGAACGTCGCGGTTCCCTCGTGGCCACAGCCCTCGATGGTGTTGTCGCCGACTTCCATATCCGTACAGACGTACTCGACCGTCT
>CAZOOU010000071.1:0-6666 GCA_964581495.1 uncultured Haloferacaceae archaeon | reverse complement strand
CCGATGTCTTCGAGGTGCTCGCGGTCGTAGCCCGCCTCGCCGGCAAGGTCGACGTACTGGCGCATGGCGTCGGCTTTCGAGCGATCCGAAAGGCCGGCAACTGCCGGGACGTGTTCGAGATCCGCCGAAATCGAGGGATCGATCAGCCGGGCGAGTTCGACACACATCATCCCCGTCGTGATCCGGTAGTCTTCGCCGTACAGATACGGGTTGACGTGAGCATCTAACAGCGGCTCGACCGCCTCGGGGTCGGGATGGTGGTGGTCGATGACGGCGATGGGGATGTCGTAGTGCGCGAGGTTCTGGTAGGCCGGCACGTCCTCTTCGGTCGACCCGTTGTCGAGCATCAACAGGAACGGGAGCTTTTGGCCGTGGCGCGACTGGCCCTCCAAGGCGAAGTTCAGATCCCGGGTGACGTCCTCCATTTCGTAGTACGGTGCCTTACTGGGCAACCGTTTGAACAGATGCCGCGGTGCCTCGGGGTCGCCGTGGACCTCGGCGATTAGGTTTTCGAGTGCGAGCTGGACGGGTGCGGCTGCACACATCCCATCGCCGTCGGCGTGGTGCCGAACGCGAAGCGGTCGACCTTCGAGGACGGTTTCACGGAGCAGGCGGGCGACGCCTTTGAGCTCCTCGAAGATCGGTTCGAACGCTGGCCACTCGATGAGCGGGTCGATCTCGGCAGGTGCGGCCCGATCGTCGAGGGCGGCCTGCAAGGACTGTTGGGCGTCGGCTTCGGCTTCGCCGTCGAGCAGCGAAAGCGAGTCGACTTCGATCTGGCGGGCCTCCTGGTGGGTTTCGACGCCGCCGCTGACGCGGACGAGGTCGTCGATTTCGGCGTCGGGGTAGGCCCGAACGCCGGCCTCTTCGAACGCCGCCGCGCTGACGATGCCGGTGCCGTCGTTGATATGGAAGATCGTCGGCCCGCCGGTCTGTTTGATCTGGACGATCGAGCCTTCGATGGTCGCCTCGCTGCCGGTTTCGAGCGCGTCGATCTGGGTGATGTCGGGTTCGTGGTCGACGATCTCGGTGCGGTAATCATCGAACTCCGGGACATCAAAGGCGATATCGCCGTTTTCTTTCAGCTCTTCGAGTTCGACGACCAGCCGGTCGCCAACGCTGTAGGTGTGGTCGAGATTCGATTCGTGCACAAGGCCGGAAACGGAGTCGGAGATGTCGACGAACACGCCGTAGGCAACAACACCGTTGACGACAGCGTGGTAGTTCGCACCCGCTTCGATATCAGCGAGCGTACAATCGGGCGCGAGATCGTAAACGACGGGACGCGAATCGTCCCGCTCGCCGGACTCCCCGGCGGTATCCTCGGTCATACCCGCCCTTTGGGCGACCGACGTGTTAAGCTTGTTATCTTCGGCTGGCCGATGTCGCCTGACCGTCCGGTCGACAGTCCGGAACGCGTATATGGACGCCGACCCGACTCTCGGTAATGCGGCTGTTTAGATCGAGTGAGATTCTCGGCATCGCTCGCGACACCCTGGAGTTCGCTCTCGAAGCTTCCGAAGAGAGCCACCCAAACGAGTATATGGGGTTTCTGCGGGCCGAAGACGCCCGGAAACTCGGCCTCGACAAAAAGGGCCAGGTGATCACGGACGTGCTTGTTATCCCCGGAACAACATCGAACCCGATGAGCGCGACCGTCCAGACGAGTATGATTCCGAACGATGTCAAATCGGTCGGCTCGGTGCATTCGCACCCCAACGGCGTGTTGCGACCCAGCGATGCGGATCTGGCCACGTTCCACAAGGGAGATGTCCACATCATTATCGGCGCACCCTACGGCTGGGGCGACTGGCAGGTCTTCGACAGCAGCGGCGACCCTCGCTCGCTCGATGTGCTTGACGTCTCGCTGCCCGAAGAGCACTTTTTCGATTTCACCCAAGAAGACATCGACAGGGAGCTATGAGCCGGCCAACACGGGCGGTCGCCCAGGGGACGTTCGACATTCTGCATCCGGGCCACGTCCACTATCTCGAAGACGCCGCCACCTACGGCGATGAACTCCATGTGATCGTCGCCCGCGGCGAGAACGTCACCCACAAAGCACCGCCAGTCTTGTCGGACCACCAGCGCCTGGAGATGGTCGACGCCCTCGGCGTGGTCGATACTGCCAGGCTGGGCCATCCCGAAGACATCTTCGTGCCAATCGAGGAGATCGACCCCGAAGTGATCGTTCTGGGCTACGACCAACACCACGACGCCGACGGCATCGCTGCGGCCCTCAGCGAGCGGGGGATCGACTGCCGGATCGAACGCGCGAGCCCACGGGAGGCCCACCCCGACGAACTGCTGTCGACCGGCGATATCGTCGACCGAATTCTCGAACAGCGCGGCTGACTGGCCTCACCGACCGCCGCGGCTGAACGGTGCAGTTTTGCGGCTTGCTACAAATCCAGAGCTATGAGTAGTCTCGATTTCGATTCGTTCGTGCTGGCGGCTGCAACCGACGACCTCTCGGCTGAACCGGCAGCCCGCGAGCACGCTGATGCCGTCGAGTTTCGTCTGGATCTCGCAAGCGACCCTCTCAACCAGTTGACGGCCTACGACGGCGAGCTTCCCCTTATTGTCACCAACCGCGCTGCGTGGGAGGGCGGCGAGGCCACCGACGAAGCAGGTCGACTCGACGCGCTCGAAGCCGCATTCGACTGTGATGCGGTCGCCGCCGTCGACATCGAGTGCGCCGCGCTCGACGGCTCGGTTGCGGCTGCCGACACCGAGCGGGCCCGCGAGCTCCGCGAGACAGCCCACAAAAAGGATATCAGCGTGATCGCCTCGATGCACGATTTCGCGTCGACGCCCTCGGTCGAGGCGATGGTCGACCAGCTCGAAGGGGCGGCCACAGCGGGCGACGTCGGCAAACTCGCGGTGACCGCCCACGACCGAGCCGACGCGCTGGCCGTGCTCACGGCCACCCACCGGGCGGTCCGAGCGGGCCACACCGTCGCCACGATGGCGATGGGCACAGCGGGCCAGCATACCCGTGCGGTCGCACCGGTGTACGGCTCGGCAATCGGCTACGCGCCGGTCGATCCCGACGGGGCGACCGCGCCGGGGCAGTACACGCTCGAAACGCTCCGTGAGTTGGTCGACGGGCTGCAGTAGTCACTGTCTCTGAGAAAAACGATCAGGACTGCGAGGAGGGCGAGGATTCGGGGTCGGTCCGGAGTTGGTCGACATCGCTCGGTGGCTCGCGGTCCTCGCTCAGTGCTGCCGCCAGAAGGGCCGCAAGCAGCAAAACGGCCTCCTCGTGGCGATCACGACGAGCCCGAAACGACACAGGGCTCACACCGAGCTCTCGGTACGGATCGAAGTACGAGGGATCGACGACCTCCTCGTCGACGACCCGCTCGGAGAGCAGCACCAACAGCGCGTGGAGGTGGACGAGCTCGGTCTTTTTCACACAGTGTCAATAGGTCCCAGACCACCTAAACCCTCGGAGGTATGGAGTTCCTACCTGTGTATTAGGGGGATTCTACTGGTTCCAAACGTGTTCAAATCGTGCCAGTAGCTCAGTCGGCCGGCTGCGTCGATCCACTTGTCGTGCGGCTCTCTCGAAGATAGCCTTGGAGATACGCCCCGACGAACATCCCCGCGATACCGTAGAGGATGACGATGTTACCGATGCCGAGACTGGCGTAGGCCGCCCCCGGACAGATTCCTGAGAGTCCCCAGCCGACACCGAAAATCCCGCCGCCGAGAGCCACGTCTCGGTCCATCGATTTGAGCCGACGGGTGTAGCGTCGACCCGAAAGCGGTGCGGTGAGATCCGAACTGCTGGCGGTCCAAAACACTACGCTGACGACTGCGGCGGCTCCGCCCATCACGAACACAAGCCCGAGATCCGAAAACTGCAGGAACGCCAACACGATTTCGGGCCGAGCCATCTGTGAGACGGCCAGGCCGATGCCGAATATAAACCCGCCGACAAACACCAGCGGCAGGAACCACGGGCTCGAATCATGGTCTTCGGCAGGCGTCGTTTTGGCGGCACTCATGGTCGAACCCCCAACGCGAAGACGAGCTGGGCGACCCCAATCGCCACCAGCATAAACAGGGCGACGTTCAGAATCGAGGTTTTCGACCCTGAACCGATCCCACAGACGCCATGCCCGGAGGTACAGCCCTTGCCGAGTCGGGTGCCGATGCCGATCAGAATCCCGCCGAGGAACAGCCGTGAGGGTTGGACTTCGGTCGTCCAGCCGAACTCACCCATTGCAAGCGAGTAGGCTGCCGCACCGGCGACGATGCCGAGCGTAAAAACGACTCGCCAGTCCCGCGAAGCGATGAACTTGGGCTGTTGGAACCGCGAGAGCTTCGAGGCGTACGACAGCGTCGACTCAAGAAAGGTGCTCGCGCCGGCGTGGATGCCCGTCCCGAGGTAGATGACGGCGGTGCCGAGCCCGATCAGGATGCCACCCAGTAGGTAGTGACTAATCCCGTTGGGAAACAGCGTCTCAACGAGTAACGGTGTCAGTGTCATAGCTGTGTGTGAATCACCGCGGCGTGAATAGATTGTTGCTCCTGCGGCTGTTGCCGCCGTCGACGACACCGAGGGCCTCCAGTGTAGTTATATGGATGAAACATTCTTGTATACAACAATGGGGATTCAGGGCTCCACTCAGCGGATCGCCGAATCCGCACTCCAGCAGGCGATCACCGAGCCGGGGAGCTTCGAGTCGGGACATATTCAGCGGTTCGTCCGGTTTTTCCAACACGGCGACAAAACGGTCCGACTTACCGCCTCTTGGACGCTCGGACTCATCGTGTCGGTCGACCCCGAGGTCGTCACCGGCTCGATCAAACCGTTGGCGTCGCTGCTCGAATCGGAGCCGAAATCCACCCACAACGACATTATCCGGGCGTTAGGCTACATCGAAACCGAACACCCACGGCTCGTCAGAGAGGCCATCGAAGCGTTGGATCTCTCCGACGACGCCTACAAAAAGCAGGTCGTCTCGGCGATCGACGGCTACGACCCCTCCGGCGAGGGAAACGTCCACATGACCGCCGGTCCTGCCAGCGAGTACGAGGGGCTTGGTGCGGTCGCGCCCGAACAAAACACGAAACAGGTGCAGTCCCACCAGCAACAACAGCCCAACCGCCCGCCAACCGAGCCGCCGCCGACACCGCCAGCGATTGACGCCAGACGCGGCACCTTCGAGCCGGTTGCCTCTCAGGGGGCGGGCAGCCACGTCGAACTCTGGCAGGTCACCTACGAAACGGGCGCCGGCACCCACACCGCGCTGCTCAAACAGCTCCGACATTCGGCCCCACCGGCGTTTGACACCGAGTTCACCGAGACGCTCGACGGCTGGCAGTCGGTCGACGACCACGACGCGATCGTCCCTGTGATCGCCCACGGGACGATCCCCAAACCGTGGTTCGTCGTCGAGTATCAGGAGGGCCAGCGGCTCAGCGAGCGTCTCGGCTCGGTTGGGCTCCGAGAGGCTCGCTGGATTATTGATCGCCTCGTCGACGCCGTCGTCGCCGCCCATGGCGCGGGCGTGCTTCACGGCGGACTTACCCCTCGCCATGTCATTTTCAGCCGAACCTACGAGGACAACACCTGGGCGTACCCCAAACTCAGCAACTGGGGTATCCCTCGGCTGTTGTGCCAACTCACCGCGCTGCCGATGGGCGTCCCGCCACGGTATGCCGCCCCAGAACAGGTCGACAGCGAGCAGTTCGGCCGGATCGACGCTTCGACCGACATCTACCATCTCGGGTTGGTGATCTACGAACTGCTTGCGGGCAGGCTTCCATTCGAGGGCCAGCCGGGCGTTCTGCTTCGGAAGATCGTTGCCGACGAGCCACCGCCGCCGAGCTACTACAACAGCGACGTTCCTGAGTCGGTCGACGTCGTCGTTCGGAAAGCCCTGCGGAAATCCAAGCTCTACCGGTACAACACGGCCCAAGACTTCCAGACGGAGCTTCGCGAGGCCATGAGCGGGGCTCGCCAATGAGCTCGGTGCTCGCCGATCCGGTCGGGACTGTCATTGTCACCCAGATCACGGCGTATCTGCTGTTGTTCGTCGCGTCGATCTCGCTGAGCTACTATACGCTACAGAACGCCAACCGGCGGACGCTCAACTCCGAGATGTGGGATTACGTTATTCTGGCCGGCGTCGTCGGCGCGCTGTATGCGATCACCGCGAGTGCCGAAACCGTCGCTGCCTCCGAGGCCGTCGCCGCGGATACGGCACTTGTTGGGGGGATTCGCCGTCTCTGCCAGCTGTTCTTTATTATCTTCCTTGCGTTGGCGATGCGCGAACTCTACTACGAGTCGCCCCGGCGCACCGACGAACTGGCCGCACAGCTACCGATCGAGAACATCCGGTACATCGAGGCGGCGTTTCTGATCGTCGTCTTTCTGCAGTTTATGGTAATCGTCCTGCTGGGGCTCGTCGACATCGCGCGGATCGTCCAGTTGGCCGCCAGCCTCGCGTTTATGCTGTACGGCATCTCGTTTGCCATCAAAATCAGGACGGCAACAATGGCCAGCCGCACGGTGTTGGGGACGATGTTGAGCTATATTATTGCCATCCTGCTGAGTGCCGGCGCGGCCAGTGCGGTTGAAGTCGGCATCGTCGTCGGGGTCCAACCCGCGCTTGTCGAAGGAATCAGTATCGTGCTCACCGTGATGAGCAT
>CAZOOU010000070.1:4448-6721 GCA_964581495.1 uncultured Haloferacaceae archaeon | reverse complement strand
ACAACATCGAGACGATCAAGGGCGATATGACCGACGACCGGACCAAAGACCGGCTCCGCAAACTGGTTGGCGAGGATGGCGCAGATGTCGTCATCTCGGATATGGCACCCAACATGACCGGCGAGTACTCGCTGGATCACGCCCGGTCGGTCCACCTTTCGCGGCAGGCGTTCGAAGTCGCTTGCGAGCATCTGGGGACGGGCGGGGATTTCGTCGTCAAGGTGTTCCAGGGCCAGGATCTCGATGATCTCGCCGACGAGATCGCCGAAGAGTTCCAGTACGTCCGGCGGATCAGCCCGCCTGCCTCGCGGGACAGCTCATCGGAGATCTATCTGATCGGGAAACACCGTCTGACTGCACCCGTCCAGGCTGGCGACGAACTCGACGTCGAGATCGTCGACGTCGGCAGCGAGGGCGACGGCATCGCCAAAGTCGAGGAGTTTACCGTGTTCGTTCCTGGAACCGAGACTGGCGAAACGGTGACGGTCGAAATCACGGACATCAAACCCCAGTTCGCGTTCGCCGAGCGCGTCGACTGACGTGACTGATCTGGTCGACTGATGGGCTGGTTGGTGGGGTAACCCAACCGATGGACAAAAAGTCCTGCCGGTCGTCGACTGTGATATGCCAACAACGCTTTCGGTAGACGGGATGAGCTGCGGCGGCTGTGAATCGAACGTCGAAACAGCGGTTTCGGAACTGGATGGCTGTACAAGCGTCGAGGCCGACCACGAGGCCGGAACGGTGACTGTCGAGGGTGATCTCGACCAGTCCGCGATTCGTGAAACAATCAAAGAAGCTGGCTACGAACCGACAGCGTAGCTACGAGTCGACTATAGCTCGCCTGGGCCGAACAGCGACGAGAGCACCGCAACCAGGCCGTTTGACTGGCCCACACCCCAGATCGCCCGCTCGGTGCCGGGGTTGTCCTGTCTGATACTAATGAGTGTTTTCGAGCCGTCGACCACCAGGAGTCGGCTGACGGCCGAAAGCGAGTCGGCGCGGTCGGTGTCGGTTACTGCTGGGATCTCGGCTTGCAGCTGGTCGGTCGTCGCGTCCGAAAAGCCACTGACCGTGATCTCGACGCCGCGGTCGGCGGCTGCAGCCAGGCTGTCGCTGAGTGCGTCCGAAAGCAGGTCGTCGTCGGCAATGTAGGTGATCTGTTCGTCGGCCTCCGTGATGAACGCGATCAGTCGCTCGGTGATCGCCTCGCTGTCGCTGACTGTCCAGACGCCGCGCTGTTCGGTCTGGCTGCCGGTCGATTCGAGTTCGCCGAGTGCCGTGGTCAACACCGAAAGCCGGTCGGTGGTTTCGGCTGCAAGCGTTCGACGGGCTGTCTCGACGGAGACCGCGGTAAACTGCTGTGGCGTCGTCTGGTGAACGTCGACCAACCCCCGCTCGCTGAGTTCCTCGACCGCGTCGTACACCCTGGTTCGGGGAACCTCTGCAACCTCGCTGATGGTTTTGGCCGTTCCGGTGCCGAGCCGGCAGAGCGCGACGAACGTCCGGGCGGCGTACGTACTCAGACAGAACGATTCGAGCTGTTCGATAGCCGCCGTGCGCGGCTCTGTACGTGGATCAAAACTCATGCGAGGACAGTGGGGAGAGACCAGCCGTCGACTGCATACAAACATAGTCGTCGACAGCTATCTGCGCGTAACACGTCTCTACAGATAACCCCACGTCGTATATCATTTTTGTGATTAAACGAGTGAATTCAGATGTCGTCTTGAAACCAGTGTACGGCACGAGACACCGACGACAGCGTGCTGTGACGGGTGAAGTGAAAACAGTTGTCGGGTATCTAACTCACCCTCGACTGACAAACACTGTTGGCTGACAATCTGCTTCCAGTGACAGATGGTTTAATGAATAGAGTGACAACAGCTATCCGGGTGGACACACTCTGTCGAACTATCCGGGCAGTCCGGAACTGATATTATGGCAACACTGGACAATGTACAAGAGGCAGTCGAGGTCCTCCAGCAGCTCGGGCTCAAAGAGTACGAAGCGCGCTGTTTCGTCGGCCTCTCACAGCTGTCTGCGGGCACCGCAAAGCGGCTCAGCGAGATGACTGACGTGCCGCGGACGCGTGTGTACGACGCCGTCCGCGTGTTGGAAGCCCAGGGGTTGGTCGAAATCCAGCATTCGAGCCCTCAACAGTTCCGGGCTGTCTCGCTGTCGGAAGCGACCGAGATCCTCCGCGAACAGTACGAAACCCGCGTCGACCGGCTGTACAGCGCGCTCGATGACGTCGAGATCGAGACGCTCGA
>CAZOOU010000070.1:0-4348 GCA_964581495.1 uncultured Haloferacaceae archaeon | reverse complement strand
ACCGCCATCGGGCGGCTCGTGTTGATCGACCGCTCGACGATTCTGGTGAGTTCGATAGTTCCGTCGACGAACGAAGAACACGCGATTTTCGGCGAGGGGTTCGGCAACGGGCTGGTCGTCATTGCCCGGCGACTGATGTCACAGCGACAGTTTGCGGCCGACGACTGACACGAAAAACGGAGGGCCGAAATGTGGGGGACGGGTAGGGGACGCAATGCCTCAGGTCGAGTTGGGGGATGTTCGACCCGGAATACTACCCATCGTGACCATGGCCTCACAACAGTATAAATCAGAATCATTTTCACACTAGTTCGCTTTGTTATTAACCGAGTAACAGCCGGTCGACAACACGCCACACGAACCGAGCACAGCCGGTTCGCAGGCCTCACGGGCGGCTACAAACAGCAGCGACCCAACCGACACGCCACTATTCATTATCTTTCTTATATACTGCTTTAGCTGACACTCCTCAACTGAAACCTATTTATACACGGTATCCTACCGCCGACATAGTGGACCGCACAGACAGTCAAACAGAAAGACCAGTCGGCCTGCTGGCGGACGACCACGAGCTGTCGGTTCGGGCACGCGCGTACGGCGAACGGGTTATTCGGGACGACGAGTGGCCGCTCGACGGCGTCGACCTCAGCACGGTCACGTGGGCAACCTCGACGCGCGCCAAACGTCGACACGGTCGGTGTTCGTACGACGGCGACGGGCAGGTAACGATCACGCTCACCGAACACACCTACGAGCGGGCCGGATTCGAGGCCTGCAAAAAAACCGTTCGACACGAACTCGTCCACGCCTGGCAGTACCACCACCGCGGCGAGCGGGCGGTCGCCACCGACTCCGGTGTCGAGCTGCTGGCCGCCGCCAGTACCGCCGCCAGTGACGCCAGCGACGCCAGCATTGCCTCCTCCAACACCGCCGTCGACCGCCGCGCTGGCGACGCCGACACTGCCGTCGACGTCGCTTCGTCGACCACTGTTGTCACTGACGGAGTGACAGCAACAGCCGAGTTTGAGGTCGACACCGGCCACGGCGACTCGTTTCGCGCGTGGGTCGAGCCGCTTGACCTCCCAGGACGGTGTTCGCGCTACTACGACCGCCGCCGCGGGGATTTCGCCTACGTGTACGAATGTCCGGACTGCGGCAACTGGTGGGGCAAACACCGTCTCTGCAAGAGCGTCCGGCAGGCCGCCCACGGCGGGCAAGGCCTGAGTGGCTATCGCTACTGTGTCGACTGTGAGGTCCTGTTGCATCTCCGGGCCGGCGACGACTTTCTCGCCCACGGTAGCCACGACGACGAGACGATCAAGGCGTTTGTCGACGGCGAGTTGGGGTCGACTGCGGATGCTCCCGACGCTGACCTGCCACTGCTCGGTGTCGAGGCGACGTCGGGAACTGACCGACCGGTGTAGCAGGCCAGTAGTTTCAATATAGCACGAACAGCCTCAACGTATATTAAGACGTATCTCGAAGAAGTGAGTATGAGCAACGCGTCCGACAGCGCCGACAGCCTCATGTCAGCCCACACAACCGGCGCAGATCGGGTTCGGATGGTTGCCCGGCAGCTCTCGGAGCCGCGAACGGTCAACTGGATCGCCTCGGAGGCCGAGTGGTCCCACGAGCCGACCAAGCGTGTCGTCGAGCGACTCGTCGACGACGGAATTCTCCGGCGCGACGAGAGCGGGAGTCATACGACCTACTATCCGGACTACCGCCAGCAGGCGATCCAGGAAGCGACACGGCTCCGCGACAGCGAGTACTCCGTCGAGGAGCTGACCGACCGCCTCGCCGAAATGAACGCCCAGATCAGGGAGTGGAAAGCCGAGTTCGGCGTCGACTCGCCGAACGGGCTCCGGGCGACAATTGCCGACACCGAACTCAGTGCCGAGGCTGAATCGGATCGCCGAGAGATTGCTCGGCAGTGGGAGCGACTCGCCCACCGAATCGAAATCGTCGGCTTTGCGATCCGCGAGTGGGAGTTTCTTGCACCGAGCACCGATCAGGTGACTGCAAGCAACTGACGGATGTCCGTCCCACACCCCGGTAGCGACCCGAACTCACGGCTCTACGAACAGCTCAAAACGGATGTGCTCAACCGAGTGCCGCAGATCACTGACATCGAATACGTTCCCGACGAGATCATTGCCAACGAGTTACGAGCCACGTTCGACCCCGACCGCCTGCCGTATGCGACCGGCCCGGAGCCGCCCACGCTGTCGATTAGTTGGTATCGGCAAACCCCGCACGACTGGTTTCGGGTCGACTACGCCGACCCGAATACGGGCTTACATGCGGGCTGGCACCAGGATGAGGACCATCCCGATCTCGGAGTCACCCATTTTCAGTACGGAACTGATGGGGCCGAGCACCGACGAAGTCACACGTTTGACCACGACACGCCGTCGTTGATTCTCTGGGAGATCATCGACTCACTTTTCGACAACGTGCTTCCAGCCGACGAAAGCGTCTAACAGTTAGACGCTGCCAACGTGGAGTCGATAGCTGCCGCGTTCGTCTCCCTCGTCGTGGTAGACAATTGGCTCTTCGACCATCGCGACCCGATTGCCGTCGACCGCGGCGGCCGCAATCCTCGCGACTGTGTGGCTCGCTGTTTCGCCCGCGTCGAAATCAAACACTCTGAGGGCGTGGGTCGCGGCGTCGACCGACAGGGCGAACGGTGTCGACGGCCGACACTGGTCAGTCCTCGACCGGGAACGTCTCGTGGAGCACGTCGTGGGCCTCGCCAAGTCCGTCAAGAACGCTTTCGCCCTGGGCGGTGATCCGGTGGACCGCCCGCTCGGCGTCTCTGACAGCGACGAGCCGCCCGCGGAGATAGTCGTACTCCGGATCATCGGCTGGCGTTTCGGCGATCTCGGCTTCGAGGTCGACCAGCGCGGCGTCGAGATGGCGTTCGATCCCGTCGAGCGTCTCGGCGGCCGCGAGCGCTTCGATCGGCCCCGAAAGCTGGCCCTCCAGTTCCGCTTCGGCGTGTTCGCGCGCAGCAGGGTCTTCGGTTCCCAGAACGTTCATCAGCCCGAGCCGGAGTGCTTCGAGTTCGTAACAGCTCATACTGGCGAAAGCTGCTTCGGACAGTTAAGACTGCAGATTAGATCCCGGCCGCAAGCAGATCAGAACCCACTTAGAAACACCTTGCCAGCGTCGACTGTGAACTGGGCCTATCGTCACACCGCACTCGTGCTCTGTACGCTGGCGTTCGGTGTGACGATGGTCGCCCGCCTGAGTATCAGCCCCGTTGTCCCCCAGATTACCGCCGACTTTCAGGTCACGAACGCGACGGTCGGTCTCGCGCTGTCAGGGATGTGGGCGGCCTACGCGCTGTGTCAGTTTCCCAGCGGCGTGCTCGGCGATCGGTTCGGCGAACGGCGGGTGATTCTCGCCGCCGTCGGGCTCACGGGGGTGTCGACGCTGCTGCTCGCGGTCGTCCCCTCGTTTCCGCTGTTTGCGCTGGCGGTCGTCCTGCTTGGGGCGGCCGCTGGGCTCCACTACACGGTGGCGACGACCTATCTCGCCTCGCTGTTCGACAACATCGGCCGCGCGATCGGCTTTCACGTCGCTGGCGGGCCGATCGCCGGTCTGCTGACGCCCGTCGCGGTCGCCGCGGTGGCCGCCCAGTACGGCTGGCGAGCGGCGATGCTGCTCGGCACCGTGCTGGCGATTCCCATCTATCTGTTGTTTCGATCGTTGATTCGGTCGACGCCACCCAACCGGCCCGACCAGCCGATGGCCGAGCGGTTCGAACTCGGCGCGATCCGTGAGCTGTTGGTGCGCCCACCGATCATCTATACGACGCTGCTGGCGATGCTTGGAGCGTTTACGTGGCAGGCGACTGCCTCCTTTCTGCCAGTGATGCTCCAAGCTCACCACGGGTTGTCGACCGCCACCGCCAGTCTGCTGTTTTCGATCTACTTTCTCTCGCACGGACTGACCCAGCCGGTGACGGGCTGGCTCTCGGATCGGTTTTCGAGAGACGGCGCGACGATGCTGACGACCGCGACGGGCGTTGTGGCCTACGGGCTGTTGGTCGTCGACGGCCGGCTGTGGGCACTCGTGGTTGGCTCGCTCGGCGCGGGGCTGGCGATGAGTTGGGGCTCGCCGCTCCAATCGCGCTTTTTGGATCGGCTCTCTGCGGCCGAACAGGGTGCGGGCTTTGGGCTCGTCCGGACGGTGTACATGATTCTGGGAGCCAGCGGCAGCCTCGTGGTTGGGGCCGTCTCGGATCTCGCCGGCTGGCCGGTCGCCTTTGGCCTCTTGTCGACGATCATGGCGCTCAGTTTGTGTGGACTGCTTGCGAACCGTCTGTTGGGGCTCGGGCTGT
>CAZOOU010000069.1:0-6724 GCA_964581495.1 uncultured Haloferacaceae archaeon | reverse complement strand
TGTTGCTCGTTGCCACGAACACAGGTCGAACGTCGTGTTCCGAAAATCAGGCCGTTGCGGCGGTGGCTGCTTTTTTGCGCGTGATGTAGCCGGCGACGCGGTTGCGGACGCCTTTCGATTCGACGGTGGTGAGTTTGGAGACGTTCTCCTTGTTGGTCTCGAAATCGGTGTTGAACGCGTCGGGATACCGTTCGAGCAGCGTTGTTGCGAGCTGTTTGACGTACTTCGGTTTGATTGCCATACGGGTTGTCGGTCGGAGTGCCACTAAAACGATTCGTTCCGCACTCAGTACTCCCGCCAGCCCGAATACTCGCTGAGCCGCTCGAAGGCTTCCCGCTCGCGTGGCCCGCCACATTTCTCAACTGTCTCCGCAAAATAGGCCATTCGATCCAGCAGCTCCTCGGTCTCGAAGACCGGCACATCGAGCCGGGAGGCCGCGACGGTGGCGTCGATCACGGCGTAAAAACCCCGGTTTATTGTTAGGGGCCGGCTACGCTCGACGGTTCCCGGCTCGGTGGGCGTGAGTTCCCAGCGTTCCCACTCGGTCCCCCCGTCGACGCCCGTGTCGACGGACTCGACTTCGACTTCGACCCACGCTTCGGCGTTCGGCAACACCGACTCAGACTGCTCGTGGATCGTCATTGCGCTGTCGACGAACTCCCGTGGGTCGGCAGTAAACTGGACGACGCCGCCGCTCTGGCGGTGGAAGTTCCGTTTGGTTCGGGTGTTGCCCCACGTCGTCGCCTCGACTGGCTCGCCCGGTTCGTCGGGTGCATGCAAGCCGAGTGCGGCCATGTTCCACAACCCGTTCGGGCCGAGCGTGGCGACGACCGACTCGGTGACGCCGCGGAGCTCGACGGGCCACTCCGGTGTTTGTGTCATACGCTCAGTCCTCGCTGGAGTGCCACAAACAGCGCGGCGGCTGTAATATCTGCGGTTGTTCCCGGATTGTAGCCTGCCGCGACGAACTCGTCGGCCAACGCGTCGGCAGCCGCGAGATCACCGTCGACTGCCGCGGCGCGCGCCGAGACCTCCCGCGCGACGTCTTCGCCGTGGTTGATCGCCACCAGTGTATCGGGCTCTTCAGCAAGGATGTCCAGGAACACACGAGCCGTCCGGTCGCCCACGGGTCCCGAATCAGCCAGCAGCGCGTCGGCGGCCCGAAACGTTCGTTTAAAACCGGAGATCCACTCGCGAGCGTTGCCGTCGCCGACCCGACCCGCTGGATCAGCCGACAACGCCATGATATCGTACAGTGTCAACCCTCGCTCACGGAGCGTTTCGGCCGCTTCGCTGCCCCGTCGTACGTCCAGGGCGTCAGCCTCCGACGGCGGATCGTCGACTGCGACATCGACGAACTCGAACGCCGTATAAAAGTCGACGGCGTCCTCAACGGTGGTCGACTCGACGACCGCCTGCATTCCGTCTGGTGTCAGCGACTCCTCGGCAGTCGCTTTTATAAGTGGGACGAGCAACAGCAGGCAGCCGAACTGGGTGTTGCCGCCTGTCTGGGTCGACATTCCGTCGACTGCAGTTTTAAATGCGTCTCCGACCGACTCACCGTCGGCGGCCGCCTGGAGCCCGCGGCGCGCGCCGACCGCACCGGCCATGAACTGCTCAAATCGGAGATCGTCGAGATCGCGGTGGCGGTCGACGTTGCCCGGTTTGGGTGTGCCCGAAACCTCCAACAGCAAGGCGAGTTGGGCGTTGTCGACTGGTGTTCGCTGGTTGGTAGACATCACCTAACTGGCACCTCCCAGGCGTCGAGTGCGGTTGCAACCCGCTGCATAACCGGCCCGTCCGGCTCGCGGCTGGGTCGGCCAACGCTGACTGCGTCGGCTCCGTAGTTGAGATACTCTCGGACGGACTGACGGTCTCGAACCTCGTTGTTGGCGATGATGAACATGTCCGTTGCCTCATCAACCTCTTTTATTACGTACTCGGAGTCCATCGCGTCGACATGGATCATCTCGGCCCCTGCCTGCTCGATTTCGCTGGCAACGGCTGGGAGGTCGACGCCTGGTACTTCGGCACGAACCTTGACACTCACCGTTGCTTGTTCGGCGGCCGCTGCCTCGACGTACGTCGTTAGTCGGTCACTATCGGCCAGCAACGTCTCGCCACAGCCGACTTCGCATAACTCGGCTTGGCGGCAGTGGGCGTTGATCTCCAGGATCGCGCCGTGGTCGGCACAGAGCTTCGCCGCCTTACGAATCGGCGGAACCGTCGTGGCTCTCACGTTAACGCCGGGGTGAATCGGCTCGTCGGCGAGTGCTGACAGCTGGTCGTTTATAAATGCCTGCGGATCAGGCGGCAGGAACTCCGAACGGTCGCGCTCGATGAGTTTTCGCGCGGCCTCGCGGCTCGGTTCGTCGAGGGATACTCCGCCTATAAAAGCTGCCCCCGCGATCTGGGTCGCTGCAGCGGCCCACTCGGCGTCGGCCTCACCGCTCAAACTCGCCAGCGCGAGCCGCGGTTCAAACATGGATGTCGAGTGCCTCCAGAGCGTCGACCACGGCCGCCATCACGCGTCTGCTATCGTCCTCGTCGTCGATCTTGGTGTCGGTTCTAACGGTTGGGCGGTCGAGCTCGGTTTCGTCGGCCTCGTCAAGCACGAAGGCGTCGACGAAGGGGTAGGCGTCGGCTACTCCCCCTGTGCTCGGCTGGCGGCCGGTTGCGGCCATCAGCTCGGCGGCTGGCCCTGAAAAGACCTCATCGCCGATGAATGGTGAGACTGCAACCACAGGGGTGTGTTCGAGTGCCGCACGGAACCCCGGGATGGAGAGCATCGGCCCGATGCTCGTCACCGGGTTCGACGGTCCAATGACGACCGGCGCATCCAAGGCCTGCAGCACTGCATCGGTGGGTTCGGCCTCCCGGCTACCTCGAAACTCGACGTCCTGGACTGTGTGGTCAGCTTCGCCGAGCCAGTACTCCTGGAAGTGGATCGGCCCCGACTCCGTTTTGATGATCGTCGCAACCGGATCATCGCTCATCGGCAACAGGGTGAGATCGACACCGAAGGCGTCGGCCAGCACCTGCGTGGCTTCGGTGAGCGTGTAGCCCTGATCAAGCAGGCTCGTCCGCGTGATGTGGACCGCCCGGTCCCGATCGCCGATGGTCATGAACTCCGCAATGCCCGAAAACCGTCGCCAGCGAGCGATTTCTCGGCCCTCTGTCTGTCGACGGGCCGGGAGATACTGCGGGCCAGTGTCGAGGCCGGCCCCTTCGGCGAGTCGGTGGAGTTCGGCGTTGGTTTCGTGCGTGTCGCCGTCGATTCCCCACCACCGGTCGGTATCGAGCACGTCGCCTTCGTGAAAGAGCACCGTGTCGAGATCCGGGCAGACAATGAGACCGCCGAGCTCGATATCGTCGCCCGTGTTGCCGACGACGGTCAGCTGTCGGGGCTCGAACCGCTCGGTGGCTCCGGCCAGGAGCTTCGGGGTCCCAGTCCCGCCGGCGAGAAACGTAATCATACCTGCTCGTAGGTGGGCAGTCGGTTTGTATCCGACGCCTCTTTGGCCTGGAGTGCGTGTCGCTGACAATGAACGAGACACGACGCGCGCTGCTGGCGGCACTTGAGACGGGGCCGGTGGCTGGCCCCGCGCTGGCCGACCAGCTCGGTATCTCACGGGCTGCTGTCTGGAAACAGGTCGACGCGCTCCGCGAGGACGGATTTGAAATCGAAAGCACCGACGATGGCTACGAAGTGACAGGCGTTCCAGCGTACGGCGCGGCCGCAATCGAGTTCGGTCTCGACGCACCGTATACGGTCGAGTACCACGACGCCGTCGACAGCACCAACAACCGCGCCCGCGAGCTGGCAGGCGAGGGTCGCCGCAATGTTGCCGTTGTCGCCGACGAACAGACCGGCAGCCGCGGGCGGCTCGATCGATCCTGGACAGCACCCAGCGGCGGCGTCTGGTGTTCGATTGTCTGCCAGCCCGACCTCCCCGCCGCCCACATTCCGCTTTCGGCACTCGCCGCCGGCGTTGCCACGGTCTCGGCCTGCCGGGAAGCCGGCGTCGAGGCGCATCTCAAATGGCCCAATGACGTGTTAGTCGGCGAGTCGGGCGCGCGTGGCGGCCGAAAACTCGCGGGAATTCTCACCGAGATGGAGGGCGAAGAGGACCGCGTCTCGTGGCTGATCGCCGGTATCGGCGTCAACGCCAACATCGACGCCGCCGAGCTCCCTGCGGAGGCAACAAGCCTTCGGCAGGAACTCGGCGCGGATGTCGACCGTCGCGTGTTCGTCCAGCGACTGCTCGAATCGTTCGACGAGTGTCTCGATGGACCTGATAGCGTCCTGGACCAGTGGCGCGCCTACAGCTCGACGCTCGGCCAGCAGGTTCGAGTCGAGACCACCAACCGAACCATTGAGGGCGAGGCCGTCGACGTACAGTTCCCTGGCGCGCTCGTCGTCGAGACTGACAGTGGCCAGGAGGTCGTCCACGCGGGCGACTGTGAGCACCTCCGACCCAAAAAGTAGGTTAGCCAGTCGAGGAGTCGGCCGACACCGATTGCTCTGCTGTGAGCTCGGCCGGCGTCGACTCCGCGTCGGCCATCGATTCGTCGATACGAACGGTCGTCACCGGAATCCGGGCTCCACGGACGACTTTTTCGGCGACGCTCCCCAGAAGAAGGCGATCGAGCCCACCGCGGCCGTGGGTGCCCATCACGATCAGATCACAGCCCTGGCGTTCGGCCGCCTGGATGATCTCTTTGGCTGGCGAGCCCTCGGTGATCTCGGTTTCGACGGGCGCGCGCCCGGCGGCCAACTCCTCGACGGTGTCGAGTGCCGCTTGGCCGTCGGTGTTGAGCAGCGTCGTCACACCCTCCCAAGAGCTCTCCATCGGCAGCCCGTTGTAGCTCGCCGTGTTGATTACGTAGAGCCCTGAAACCGTCGCGTCGTGGGCCTCGGCGAGCTCAATCGCGTGGGCGACCGCCCGCCGTCCCTCCGGCGATCCATCGGTCGGAACCAGAATGCGGTCGTACAATGTCATAATATACCATGATAGAGTTTGGAGCCGGCCTGCTTAATACTTGTTACCAATTGTCACGAACGAGAGGCGTCGACCGGCCGACCGGTTGCTCCCTGTCGATCAGTCGTTGGCTCCCTCGTTCTGACTGCTCTCGAAGGTGGCCGGATCGCGCTCGATGTCGGCGTACCGAACCACCTGTCGGCCGAGGGTGTCGACCCGTTTTTCGGTGCCCTCGTCGACGAACTCGCCGTGTTCGAACGCCGAGTGGACGTTCGGAATCGCTGCTTGGTGTGGGAGCACCCAGCTGTTGAGTGCGCGACACACAGAGCGGAGGTGTTCGAGCGTCGTGATCGGAAACGAGCCACCCGAAACCGCGAGCAGGCCGACGGTTTTGCCCTCGAACTCGTCGAACCCACAGTAGTCGATGGCGTTTTTCAGCACGCCGGAGTACGAGCCGTGATACATCGGACTGGCGAGAACGAGTGCGTCGGCGGCGTCGACGCGGTCGACTACCTGCTGGCTGTCTGCTTGGACGCTTTGGTCGGGGTCGAACGGCGGCAGCTCGTAGGCTCTCAGATCGAGCAGCTCGCCAGTGCCGCCGGCGGCTTCGACGCTTTCGAGCGCGCGCTCCGTTGCGAGTCGCGTGTAGCTTCCCTCGCGGAGGCTTCCAGCGAGCGCGACAACGTGTGTCTCGGACATACGGAACGAACGGTCAGCGAATACAAAAAGGTCAAGTCGAGGTGTGGTCCGACAGCGTGGCTACTCGCTTGGTACGTGGGTCGGCTGACTCTCCTCGCGCGTCCGGTAGGTCTCGACGATATCGTCGAGCAGCAAACTCCGAGGGTCAGTCGCGGGATAGTGGGTGTCGATCAGATCTCTGGCCGTTTCGATCTCACCGCGGATCGCAAACTGCCGAACGCGGGCGGCGACCTGGTAGAACTCCGCGCCGGCTTCGGGAACGAGCTCCTCGCCGCGATGCGGGGAGTTCTCCGGGAACACTTCCTGGCGAACGTCCTCGAAATCCAGCATTTCGGGCTCGTAGTCGTCTATTTCCGAAAGCACGAACTCAACGGCAAACCGCTGGAACTCGGATTTGCTCGAAAACGTCTCGCCAGAGACGAGCTCTTCGACCCGGTCCATCACTGTTTCGGAGAACCGAACTGTCGACTTGACCATTATCTTCACTATTCACAGACCATTATGTAAATCTATCTGCTTTTGTGGCTACTGGCGAAGCCGAACAACTGTCTCGCCGTCCTGGGTGGCTGTCTCAACCAATCCATCGTCGGCCAGATCCGAGACGAGCCCTGCGAGCCACTCGCGGCCCGTCTCGCCGCCGTAGTCGACCCGCACGCGTGGGCCCAACTCGTCCAATGGGAGTTCGTCGTACTCGCCCAATGTTCGAATGACCCGGCCACGGAACTGCCGTCGACTGCCGTCGAAACTCGGCTGGGTCGGCACGTCGGGAGCCGTAAAGTCGCCCGACTCGTAGGCCGAACACCACTCGCGCCACGGACAGCCCGCGGTGTCACAGTTGGGAGTCTTTTCGCAAGCCACACCACCGAGTTCCATGATCGCGTTGTTCCAGACCCGCGAGCGACCCTCAGGCAACAGTTCGTCGGCTGCAGTTTTGAATGCGGCATCGTCGTCCGGAACGTCGAACGCGCGATACAGCACGCGTTTGACGTTGGTATCAACCACCGCATCGCCGTTGTTGAACGCAAAAGAGGCGACAGCGTTGG
>CAZOOU010000068.1:0-6898 GCA_964581495.1 uncultured Haloferacaceae archaeon | reverse complement strand
GCGGTCGACCCGGCGCGTCGCCGACGTGGTCGGGGTCGGCCATGTGGGCGCGTTTAATCTCGCCAACCTCGATCATGAGTTCGATTCGCCCTCGGTCGTAATCCCGGAGTTTGAGCCGCAGTAGATCGTCGCCGTAGAGATACGCCTTGTCGACCTTCGCGTCCTCGTACCGTCCCAGCTCGGTGACGAGGGCCGCAAGGTCGATGCTCGAAAGCTCCCGCTTGGGGTCCATGGCTGGTGTTCAAGATGAGATACAAAAGGGGTGTCGCTACAGGTCGACGACGGTCCCGCCACCGAACCATTTTATAAATTGGTCGTGTCGGCACTGCGTATGGTCACTGTCCTCGAGGTCGCGTTGATCGCGCTGCTGGCCGGAGCGGCCACGGGGCTCGGCGCGCTGCCGATTTTGGTCGCTGGCCAGGTGAGCCACCGGACCTACGACGGCGCGCTCGGACTGGCGGCAGGAATCATGGTCGGCGCGGCGGTGTTCGCGCTGCTCGTGCCGGGGCTCGAACTCGGCTCGCTGGGCGCGGTCGGCGGTGGCTTTCTCGTCGGTGGGGGGTTTCTGCTGGTCGCCAACTGGGCGATTCCACACGCCCATCTGCTTTTTGCGGGGACTGACGACGAGCCAGTCCGATCCGACGCCGAGCTGTTTCCCGAATCCGAGCCGGTCGAGGCGGTCGACGAACGCGACGACGGGCTCCGTCGAGCCATGCTGATCGGCAGTTCGATCACGATCCACAACGTCCCAGAGGGGTTGGCAATCGGCATTGCGTTCGCCAGTGGGCTCGACGAAGTCGGCGTCGCGCTGGCGATTGCGATCGCAGTCCAGAACGTCCCCGACGGCTTTGCGATGGCCGTCCCGGCCGACCAGGCCGGCGTCTCGAAAGCCAAAACGATCCTGTATACGACGCTTTCGGGTGCGGTCCCCGAACCGATTGCCGCGGCGGCTGGCTTCGCGCTTGTGACGGTCGTCACTGGGATTTTCCCCGCTGCGGCCGGCTTTGCCGCGGGCGCGATGATGGCGGTCGTCTTCCGGGAGCTGATTCCGGCGAGTCACGGCCACGGCTACGCTGACGTGTCGACGGTGACGTTTATATTGGGGTTCGCGGTGATGCTGGGCGTCGACGTTGGGTTGGCAGTCTGAACCGACGGCCACGAGCAGTCAGCTACCGCCGCGAATCCGGCCCGTCCACACGACCACACCGCGTCGACTGACTTCCTGTGGTTTGATAATGCGGACGGCCACAGACGGTGTATGGGAGCCGAAGGCTCACTTCTCGAAACGTTTCCCGACAGCAAGATCACGACCGGCGCGCTCTCGAAGCTCGAAGCAAGCGACGCCATCCGAACGGCAGTGCCGCTGATCTCGCAGGCCAAGGGCGGCAAAGAGCTCTCCGATCGGGTCGTCGTTCAGACGGATTCGACTGCCATCGTTGCCGTGTATGACGACGCCAGCGGCTGGCGGGTCGAGCATCGCGTCGACGGCGACGACCGCGATCCGAAAACCGTGCTCGAAGAGGCAATGGTACTGGGACAGGGCGATAGCTCGCTGGTCGAGTCGCCTGAATAATCAGTCGGCGGCCGCTTTCGGCAGCCGGAGTTGGATTGTTGAGCCGCCACTGTGGGGTTCGGCAACCGACACGGAGCCGTCGAGCCCCGTGACGATCCAGTAAACGAGCCACAGCCCCAGCCCGCGGCCGTGGACCAGCGAGGTTTCTTCGCCGGATTCGAGTACCGACCGTTCGAGATCAGGGATGCCAGGGCCGTCGTCACGGACCGAACAGATCACATGTGAGTCGACTCGCTCGATTTCGACCTCGACTGTGGGGGTTTCGCCGGCGTGTTTGGCAGCGTTGTCGACCAGCTCCCAGATCGCCGTCTCCAAGCGCGGCGCGCTGTCGACGACCGCGCTGTCGGGCGCGGTCAGCGTGATGTCGGCGGCCGGATACGCCTCACGGTGCTGGTCTGCGACTCGGTCGACCATCCGGCGGAGGTCAAGCGACTGCTGGTCGGCCGGGGCATCGAGAGAGTCTTCGAGCTTTTGGGCAGTCTCGCTGAGGTCGAGCAGTCGACCCGATGTCGTCCGCACACGGCGGGCAAGCGTCTTCTGTTGGCCATCGAGTTCGTCTTCGAGCATCTCGGCGTAGCCGTTGATCACGCCAACGTCGTTCCGGAGGTTGTGTCTGAGCACCCGATTGATCACGCTGATCAACCCTTCGCGCCGCTTGCGGTCGGTCGCATCCCGACTCATTCCCTGAACGGCGACGATATCCGCGGGCGTCCGTTCGGCCTCCGGCACGGAACTGTCGTAGATTGGGGTGCCCCGAACGTCGACAAAGAGGATATCACCGGATTTCGTCTCTAGCGGAAAGTAGCAATCCTCGACTGTTTCGCCCGCCATCACGCGTTCGAACAGCTCCATGCCGCGTTCGACCGCCTTCTCGGTGGGGTGAAGCATCGTGACGGGTTCGCCGTCAAGTTCTTCGGGGTCGTACCCCAGCAGATCAGTCATTGACTCGGAGTTGTAGGTGAATCTCCCCGCCATATCGAGCCGAAAGACCTGATCGAAACTGGCGTCGATAACGGCTCGATAAATCTCTTCGCGCTTGTCGAGTTCGGCCGCCCGGTCGGCGAGCTCAGCCTCGTAGTTCTGTTGTTCGATCTCGTAGCCAGCCATCTGCGCGACCAGATGGCTAAAGGATTTCTCGGCGTCGGAAAACGCCTCGTCTCGCGGATCGAACGAGGAAAAACAGACCGTTCCGTACGGCTCGCCGTCGACCATGATCGGCGCGCCGTGATAACACGACAGGCCGTACTCGACCGCGCTGGGGTGGTCTTCGAGACCCACCTCGGCGACATCCCGGAAGGCGACGATTCCTTCCTCGTTGATCGTCCGCTGACAGAAGGTGTTGCTCAGAGCCTCCGTCAGGCCGGTTGGATCGGGTCGGTCCTTCGGATCGGTGCTGATGATGATCTCCCAACTGTCGGTTGCCGGGTCGACTTCAGCGACGTAGCCGATGTCGACGCCGAACCCCTCGACACCGATTTCGAGTGCCTCACGCAGACGGTCTTCTAAGGGACGGTCGGACTGCATCGCAGCATACAGCTGTGCGTATGCTGACTGTCGGTCGAATGTCCCCCGGCCAGCAGTCATTAGTGCTGGTTCGAGACTCAGTTACCTTATTGTTATGCTCAGATTATCAAATCTGCTCACTCCGGGCGGTCGGTCGGCCGGAGACGGCGTTCGACTGGCTTTTTAGGAGCTCCGGCCCTCTCGACAGTATGGTCTCGGAACTGTTTGACGCCGACCGCTGGGAGCCCGTCGACGGCTTCGCGTTCGACGATATCACCTACCACCGCGGGACGGACGTGCCCGCGGTCCGCATCGCTTTCGACCGCCCCGAGGTGCGCAACGCCTTCCGGCCGGGCACGGTCGACGAACTGTACACCGCGCTGGATCACGCCCGCAAGCAGGCCTCAGTAGGGTGTGTGCTGCTGACTGGAAACGGCCCCTCCGAGAAGGACGGCGGCTGGGCGTTTTGTTCGGGCGGCGACCAATCGGTCCGCGGTGAATCGGGCTACGAGTACCGCGACGATGATGCGGCCGCCGCGGACGACGACCCCGGAGTTCAGGAGGCGAAGGCGGGTCGACTCCACATTCTCGAAGTCCAGCGACTGATTCGAACGATGCCGAAACCCGTCGTCGCCGTTGTGCCAGGATGGGCCGTCGGTGGGGGCCACTCGCTGCACGTGATCTGTGATCTCACTCTCACCAGCGACGAGCACGCCAAATTCCTCCAGACCGATCCTGATGTCGCCTCCTTTGACGGTGGCTTTGGCTCGGCGTATCTCGCCAAACAGGTCGGCCAAAAAAAGGCCAGAGAGATTTTCTTCCGTGGAAAGACGTATTCGGCCGAAGAAGCAGTCGACATGGGAATGGCCAACGAGGCGATCGCCCACGACGAGCTCGAAGACGTGGCCTTAGAGTGGGCCGACGAGATGACCCAAAAGAGTCCCACCGCGATGCGGATGCTCAAATACGCCTTTAATGCGACCGACGACGGACTCGTTGGCCAGCAGGTGTTTGCCGGCGAGGCCACGCGGCTGGCGTATATGACCGAGGAGGCCCAAGAGGGACGGGATGCCTTTCTTGAGGGCCGAGAGCCCGACTTCCGGCAGTACCCGTGGCACTACTGAGAACCGAGAGCCCACACCACAGTCACTCAGCCGTTTCGACGCCAGTGAACTCGAACCGGGCCCCGCCGTCAGCACCCTCCGTAACCCGAACATCCCAGCCATGGGCGTCGGCAATCTCGCTGACGATACTCAAGCCAAGACCCGTGCCGTCGTCCGTGCTCGAATAGCCGCTTTTAAATACTGTTTCGCGCTCGTCGGGCGGAATGCCGGGGCCGTCGTCCTGAAGATAAAAGCCATCGGTGAGATCCCCGACTGAGATTGTGACGCCGTCGCCACCGTGTTCCACGCTGTTTCGAAACAGGTTTTCGAGCAGCTGTTTGAGTCGGGTCTGGTCGGCCCGTAGCCGGCGGTCAGTCTCGACTGAAAGCGCAGCGGTCTCGGTCGGGACCGTCTCCCAACAGCCCTCGGCGAGCGAGCGCAAATCGACTGTCGACCGCTCGATCTCGCGTTCCGAACGGCTCAACAGCAGCACGTCGTCGATGAGCGTGTCCATCCGCTCGATTGCGTCTTTGGCCCGCGAGAGTTCGTCTACCTCACCGGTTTCGAGCGCCAAGTCGACGTATCCCTCGGCGATACTCAACGGGTTTCGCAGGTCGTGAGACACGATCGAGGCGAACCGCTCGAGTTGCTCGTTTTGCGTCTGTAGCTGTTCGGTCGCGCGTCGGCGCTGCAACTCGTAGCTCACCCACCGGCTCATCAGGTCGACAACCGTTTTCTCCCACTCGGAAAACTGGCCGACACGGGGCTCGGTGTCGTAAAAACAGAACGTCCCATACACTTCGTCGTCGACGAAGACGGGCGCGCCGAGATAACACCGAATCCCCCACTCGGCAAAGCCGTCTCGATCCGTTTCGGCGGGCGCGTCGCGTTCGATATTGCCGAGTACGACCGTCCGTTCGGTGGTAGCAACAGTCTCACAGTTGGTCGACGAAAGCGGAACGACCTCGCCGGCGGCGATACTGTCGTCATCGCTGGCGACGACCTCGAAAACGTACTCCTCGTCGGTGATTTTCGAGAGCGTGCCGTACTTTGTGCCGAGCTCCCCGCGACCGAGTTCAAGTAGAGCCGAGATCTGTTCGTCGAACGGCTGGCTCTGGTCCGCGATGATGTCGTGAATGTTTCGGAGGAGTCGCTCGCGCGTCCGGCGTTCGGTCGTCTCCTCGACGGCCCCCCGAAGCGTCGTCACCACGCCGTCTTCGACCGTCGGCTCGCCCTGGACGCGAAGCCACCGGAGATCGCCGTCCGACCGCCAGAACCGTGCCTCCAGATCGAACGGCTCGCCCGTCTCGATGGCCGTCTCGATAGCCGACTCGACCAGCGGCTGGTCTTCCTCGTGGTAGACCTCGAGCGCCTCCGAAAGCGAGGGTTCGTCGCCGTCGAGGCCGAGAATCGAAAACAGGTTGTCGGTCCAAAACACCTCGTTCGTCGCGGGGTCGATCTCCCAGCCGCCGACGGCGGCGATCCGTTCGGTTTTCGCCAGCAGATCCGCCGCGCGTTCGAGTTCCTGTTCGCGGACTCTGTCGGCGCGGTAGGCCTCGGCGAGGTCGGTCACGCGCTCGATGAGTGCCGTGAGGTCGGTGTCGCTTCGAGCCGGCTGGATGTAGTCGTCGACGCCCGCCGAGATGGCGTCGCTGGCGAGGCGTTCGGAGCCGCCGTCCGTACAGAGCACGAAAGGGAGTTCTGGATAGTCTGCCCGGATCGTCTCTAGGAGTTCGAGCCCGTCGCCCGCAGCGAGTTCGTAGTCGGCGACGATACAGTCGACCGGCTGAGCGGCGACGGTTCGAACAGCCGTATCGAGCGTCTCGACGCTCTCGATATCGAGTCGGCGGGAGCCCGCGACCGTCGATATCGTCTCAGGATCCGAAAGGCGGCTGTCAGTGCCGACCCTGAGCAACTGAATCTCGTCGCCGTGATCATCCATAGCGAACATATTCGGTGCTGAATAAATATAAATAAGTGGTGACGAGTCAGCTGGCTGACTGCTATCTGCGGCCCCTCCGAGGATTCCCCCACGTTGCAGTCCGATTTTCCGCATCGCTCGACGACTGACACAAAAGTCAGTATCCACCGGGTGTCAGTCTGCGACAGTGTTTTGTCAGTTCAACAGGGAGAAAGGCGTATGAGCACCGAGTCGACCCAGCCTCCAGTTGGCGACACAGAATCAACAGCCAACGTCGACCTCGAGTGGTTGAGTCTCGACGACGGCGAGGACGTCCTGTGGGCGAGTACGCCACACAAAAGCAGTCTCGTCCCCGCGCTCGTGGTTGGGATTCCGCTTTCGTTTGTGTTGATCGGGATTCCGATCGTCGTCAGCGCGTATCTGACGTACACGAACACCAACTACGTCGTGACCACTCGCGGACTGTACCGCAAGCGCGGCATTCTCTCGCGGGATGTCAAACAGATCGGCTTCGAGAAGGTCCAAAACATCTCCTACACCCAGACCGCGGTTGGCTCCCAGCTGGGGTACGGCACCGTCGAGATCAGCACCGCAGGCAGTTCCGGCGTCGAACTCCGATTCCGTAACATCCCGACGCCCGCCGAGATTCAAGAACTAATCAGCCGTGAGATCGAACGCCGCGAGGGACCACGCCGTGACGACGATGATGAAGACGTCGACGCCGTCCTTGATGCCATCTTGGCCGAACTTCAAGGAATCCGGCAAGCACTCGACGAGCAGGCAACCGGGGCGGCCGAA
>CAZOOU010000067.1:0-6920 GCA_964581495.1 uncultured Haloferacaceae archaeon | reverse complement strand
ACTGTATGGTCGACGAGCCAGCCGAGAACATCAGCGGCGGAGCCAGCGGCGGTGGCCAGCCTGCCGACTTCGAGCCTGCAACAGCCGAGACTCGCGCCGAGTGGGTGGTCGACCGACTCGGCGAGCTGTACTGGCAGAAAGCCTACGGCGGTCGGGCGGCCTTCGAATGTCTCGTCCGGACGATCCTCAGCCAAAACACCAGCGACAAGGCCAGCCAGCCGGCCCACGACGAGCTGATGGCTTGCTACGGAGCGGGCGGCGGTGATCTCGTGGCGGCACTCGCAGCTGCCGACCAGTCGACGCTCGCCGAGACGATCAGCGGCGCGGGGCTGTACAACCAAAAGTCAGAAGTCATTATCGAGGCCGCCCGCGAGATCCGCGAGGAGTTCGTCGACAGCGACGGCTTCGATGAGTTCGTCACAACCGAAAAGCCAACCGCAGTGCGCAGTCGACTCCTCGACATCCGGGGTGTGGGCCCCAAAACCGCCGACTGCGTGCTGCTGTTTGCTGGCGGGCGCGACGGCGTCTTTCCCGTTGACACCCACGTCCACCGCATTGCTCGGCGGATCGGGCTCGCAGCACCCGATGCCGACCACGAGGGGGTCCGCGAAGCGCTCGAAGCCGCGGTGCCGCCCGAAAAGTGTGGGTTCGGCCATACAGCGATGATCCAGTTCGGCCGCGAGTACTGCTCGTCCCGCAAGCCAGCCTGTCTCGACGGCCCCGAAGCGTGTCCACTTTCCGAGCAATGCGATCAACTCGGCGTCGACGTGATCGACGAACAGGTGGGTGATCCCGCCGACAGCGACTAACTGCGATCAGCAGTCGGCGTCGCCGACAGGTCCGTCGACCGGCGAGTCGGTCGTTTCGTGGGAGACACCATCGAACGCCGGAATCTCGAAGCGGTACTCGAAGGCGATCGAAAACGGCTCGAACGGATCGGTGAGGAACCCACTGACGCTGTCGATGCCGCCGAAGATGACACCCGTCCGGAGTTCGATGATTGGTGGCCCACCGATATCTCCGGTGAGTTCGACACCGAACGCACCGGGGCCACCGAGATTTGTCAACAGCGACATGTGGAGAATCATACTGATCTCGGGGCCCTGGTTGCCGATCGTAAACTCATAGCCGTCGGCTGGAAAACAGGCGGCGACCGCCGAGTCAGTAGCGGCGGTCGACGCCGGGGAGGGAGCCGGCTGGCTCGCGCCAGCCACAACGCCGCTTGCGGCCGTCGAGACGAGCAGACAACAGCAAACAACGGCGACGACTGTTGCCCGTGAAACCATACTGAAAGCTGTGGCCGACAGCGCATAAACACCACGGTGGACTGACTGGTCGACAGCTAAGAATATCGAACCCGGCCGGTAGCTAGTCGAACAGCTGCGTGACAAGCAGTTCTGCGGAGGCTAAATTCGTCGCCAGCGGAATGTCGTGCACGTCACAGAGCCGCAGCAGTGCCGAAATGTCGGGTTCGTGTGGCTGGGCGGTCAGCGGGTCTCGCAGGAAGATCACCCCATCGCAGTCGCCGTCAGTGATTTCGGCACCGATCTGCATATCCCCGCCCAACGGGCCCGAGGCTTTCCGGTCGACGTCCAGATCGGTCGCGTCCATCAGCCGTTTGCCGGTCGTTCCAGTGGCCATCAACGAGGCCGTCGACAGGTCGTGTTCGTGATCGCTGGCGAACGCCATTAGCTCGTCTTTCTTTTTGTCGTGTGCGATTAGTGCGAGTCGCATTCGTCAACCGGTGGTGCCGCAGGGGGCTTAATTCCCACTGGTAGTGATAGGTTACTCGAAAACAGTGTCGAACGCCGACGCCCCCAACGGATCGAACGTCCCGGCAGCAACGTTCTCGGCGACGTGGTCGACCGAGCGCATGCCGACCAGCGAGCAGGTGACGCCGGGCGCGCTCCGAGCGAAGTTGATCGCCCGCTGGGCGGCTGTATCGCCCGACAGCTCGGCGTCGACTGCGGGTGGGATAACCGCTGCCAGATCACCTTGGCCGATAGAAGCACTGGTGACGACCGACAGCTCCGCGTCGTGGGCATACTCGAGCGCGCTGACTCGCCCGTCGTCTGTCGGCTGGGATTTGACCGTGAAGGCATCGGCCATGTCGACGTTGAACGGGAGCTGGATCGCCCGCAGGCCGTGAGATTCGGCCGCGCCGACCGTCTCGGCGGCCGCCTGGGCTCGGCTCAGCACTTCGGGCAACGAGAGGTACTGCTGGTGGGACTCCGGGACCCGAAACGCCTGCCAGGTGGCCAGTCCGTAGACACCGATGTCGCCGGCCGCCCGGCGGCGTTCGAGCAGCTCGAAGGCAGTCTCTAACTGGTCGTACAACGCCTCGCGGTCGACCGCCAGGAGTTGGGTTTCGGGATTATGCAAGTAATAACAATCAATGGTCTCGACAGCGAGGTTCGCCAGCGACTGGTCGACCATTGCATCAATAAAGGACGGATCCAGCGAATGACTCCCCCGGACGAGCGAGTCGGGGTCGACCACCCCCGGCTCGACGTACTGCTCGCGGACATAGCTTCCCGGATCGCTGGGCCGGTCGTCGTCGAACGGAACGAAGCCACCTTTCGTCGAGACGACGACCGCCTCGCGGTCGACGTCAGCGGCCGAAAGTGCCTCGCCGACGACGCGCTCGCTTCGCTGACACCGATAGTTGACGGCGGTGTCGACGTGGTTGATTCCGTGGTCGAGCGCCAGCTCGATGGCCGCCCGATACTGATCGTCGACGGCGTCGGTCGGCTCGCCGAGATAGGTGCCGATGCCGATCGACGAACAGACGCCGGGCGGAAACCGCCGAAAGTAGGTCCGCCCGAAGCACTCGCCGAACCGCTCGCGGTAGCTCCAGGTGCCGTCTGCAGTTGCCATACACAGCCTACCCGCCCGCGAAAAATAAACACCCTACACGTCGCCCGACATCGACGAAAACAGCCGGTCGACCAGTGCCTCACGCGGAAGCCGGTCGTTGGTGACTGGTTCGCCGCCGTCGGACAGTTGGGGCTGAGGTGCGATCTGGCCGCCGCCCATCCGGGCGTGGCCGCCCGCACTCGCGTTCGAAATCCCGTCGGTGACGCTTTCGAGCACCCGGCCCATATGGACCCGGTCGTCCCGGGAGCGACCCGACAGATGGATCGTCCCCTCCTTTTCGCCGGCAATCACGACCGCCGTGACGCCTTCGAGCCGGATGATCTCGTCGGCCGCCTGGGGGATCGCATCCGCATTCGAGACCGGCCCCACATCACAGACCGCAAACGAGCCTTTGATTCGCCGGCCCGCAATCGCGCGGGCTTTGATTTCGAGCACCTCGGCGTCGACCTCCGGGTTCGCAATGCGGTCGAGGCTGTCTTGGTCGACGCCGGGGTACAGATACGACGCCGCATCGAAGTCGACGGCGGCCGCGCCGACAGTCAGGTTCTTCGTATCCGACAAAATCCCGTACAACAGTCCTGTCGCAGCCGCCGACGGCAGGACGTATTTCGCCCCTGTCTCGCTGGCGTGTTGGTCGGCCGCGACGGGAACCGCACCGATATCCTGGAAGTATTCGGCAACAATGCTCGCACAGGAGCCGTAATCCGTCCGCACGTCGGTAAACAGCTCGCCGGTCCCCTCGCCGGGGTGGTGGTCGACGACCGCCAGCGGCAACACACCCTCCGCGCCGGTAAAGCCCCGCGGGGTGTTGTGGTCGACCAAAATGACGCTTTCGGCGGCGAGATCGGTGACGTGGTCGATATGTTCGAGTTCGAGATCCAACACGGTCCGAAACGCCCGGTTTTCCTGATGGCGGATCTGACCGGGATACTGAATAGTTACCTCGGTGTCGAGCTGTTCGGCAAGCGCCGCGACTGCAGTCGCCGAGGCCATCGCATCCGGGTCGGGGTTCGGATGCATCAACACCGTAACGGCCTCTCGGTCCGCGAGGAGCTGTTTGAATCGTTCACCGTTGGACTGACGCAGCCAGCGGTAGACGAT
This sequence comes from uncultured Haloferacaceae archaeon, assembly GCA_964581495.1. Classification (GTDB taxonomy): domain Archaea; phylum Halobacteriota; class Halobacteria; order Halobacteriales; family Haloferacaceae; genus Halohasta. The sequence continues at coordinate 2,942 of CAZOOU010000067.1, read as the reverse complement.
TGCAGCCGCTCCCGCAACTCCCGCAATGACAACGATTGCAACGAACAGCTCCGTCTGGGTGCTGACCCACTCCTCGATCAGGCCGAACACCTCACCGACCAGTAGCTGCTCCATAGGTTGGTTGTCACGGTCGTTCAATAAGAAGGTTGGCAGAGATTTCGTTGGTTTGAACAGGACAAATTACCCCCGCCGGGAGTGTGACTGTCCCTACAGGAGACGAACAGCACGCCGTCGACCACTCCGTCGACCGCGAGACCACGGATGTTAGGAAGCGTTTTCCTCGTGGTAGGCCTCGATTACCGCTCGGTAGCCCTCCCTGAACGTCGGGTATTCGAGTTCATACCCGAGCTCGCGGAGGTAATCGTTCGAACACCGCTTGCTCGTGAGAATCCGTCGACGGCCTGCCTCCGAGAGACTCTCGTCGGTAAGCCGCTCTTTTTTTGTCCGTTTGGGCGGGCTGTCGAGCCCACACTCGGCGGCCAGCCAGTCGGCGAACGTCCATTTGTCGACTGGCTCGTCGTCAGTAACGACCACAGCCTCGTCTCGCGCGCGATCAGCAGTCAACAGGTAGGCGACCGCACCGGCAGCATCCGCGCGGTGGACCATATTCAAATACCCCTCGGTGACTGGCCCCTCGATGTAGCGGTGGAGACGGTAACGATCAGGCCCATACAGGCCGGAGAACCGCGCGACAGTGCCGTCAATCCCGTATGATTGGCTTTCGTCGAGCGTGACGCGTTCGGCTTCGACGAGCACTTCGGTTTTGTCGGTGGTCGGCTCAAGCGGCGTCGACTCGTCGACCCACTCGCCGTCGTGGTCGCCGTAAACGCCCGTACTGGACGTATACACCAGCCGGTCAGGCGTCGACGCCCGCTCGCCGTACTCCTCGATGATGCCGTCGAGTGCGTCGACGTAGATTTCGCGGGCGGCCTCGGCGTTCCGTCCACCGGAAGAGGCGGCAAACACGAGCCAGTCGGCATCGGGGAGCCCCGCGCGGTCGTCGGGCTCGGTGAGATCTGCCTGATGGGCTGCGAACCCCGCGTCTTCGATCGCCGCACAGCCCTCCTCGGACCGCCGGACGCCGACGACTTCGTGGCCCGCCGCAGTGAGCTGTCGGCCCAGTTCGATGCCGATGTAGCCACAGCCGAGAATGACGACGTGCTCGGCGGTCATCGCTCCTCCGTGCGCGTTTCGATCACCGACTGAATCGCCGCCAGCTGGCGCAGTGGTAGCTCGGTGCGGCCCTCGATCGCCTGTTGGACCTCCTGGCCGGTGAGATCGGTTTCGGCGGTGGCCGCGATGGTGTCGACGTCTAGGACAGCGGTAGTCATCCCCATCAGCAGGTGATCCCGGAGTTCGAAGACGATCGCGTCAGCGTCGGGTGTCGACGCCGCTGTTGCGAGAATCGAGGCGGCTTCTTCGGCGGTGAGGCTCGGCTGGTCGCCGTTGGCGATTGTGTCGATTCGGTCGGCAGCAAGGCCGGTTTCGGTGGCGACCCGCTCGGCACCGACAGCGTCGATTGTTTCGCGGAGTTGGCTGAAGTAGCCAGCCAGAAGCGTCGACGGCGAGTACTCCGAGACGGACTCGGCAGCATTGTGTAACATACAGGAACCAGTGGCGGCTCAAACAAAACGATTGTCACTTCGAGTTGGCTGTCGGGCAGTCGACGGGACAACATTCAAACGGACGGACTGTTCAGCAGACGTATGAAAACAGCTCTCGTTGGTGTCGGCCAGGCCGGTGGAAAACTCACCACGGCACTGGCGTCGTTCGACGAGCGGATGGGATTCGATGCGGTCCGCGACGCAGTGGTCGTCAACAGCGCGACGGCTGACCTCCGCTCAGTGCCGTTCGATACCGTCCTCATCGGCCAAGACCGGGTCAACGGCCAGGGTGTCGGCGGTGACAACGAACTCGGCGCGGAGCTCATGGAGAGAGATATCGACCAAGTGATGGGCACGCTCAGTGGACGAATCGGCTCCGAGACAGAAGCAGTATTTGTCGTCGCCGGCCTCGGCGGTGGCACCGGCTCGGGCGGCGCACCCGTCGTCTGCCGTCGACTCAGACGTGTCTACGACATTCCGGTGTACGCGCTGGGTATCCTGCCCGGTGACAACGAGGGTGCGCTGTATCAGCACAACGCCGCACGGTCGCTCAAAACCCTACTCACGGAGGCCGACGCGACGCTCGTGGTCGACAACGACGCCTGGAAAGCCGCCGGCGAGAGCCTCGAGGCGGGGTATGAAGCCATTAACAAAAACATCGCCCGGCGGGTCGGGCTGCTGGTGGCTGCCGGCGAGTCAACCCAGGGCGTCGGCGAAAGCGTCGTCGACTCCTCGGAGATCATCAACACCCTCCGGGGCGGCGGGCTCGCCTCGCTGGGGTATGCCAGCAGCCCTGCGGCCGAAGCGGCCGCCGAAAACATCACCGTCATCACGAGCACGACGCGCAACGCCGTACTGACGGGTACGAGCCTGCCGGGGGCAACTACTGCCGAGGCCGCACTCGTCGTTGTCGCTGGCGAGCCCGACCGTCTCTCGCGAAAAGGCGTCGAGAAAGCCCGCCGGTGGGTCGAAGACGAAACCGAAACACTGCAGGTCCGCGGCGGGGATTTCCCCATCGAAAGCAATCGGCTGGCCTCGCTGGTGTTGCTCGGCGGGGTCGAACGCTCCGACCGAATCGAGCGGCTGTTCGCACGCGCCGAACAGGCTGCCAAAGAGCGCACCGAGGTCGACCGTGCCACCCCTTCAGAACCCGAAAAGAACTTTGAGAACGACGAGCTCGACGGGCTATTTTAAGAGGCTCGCGCCGTCGAAATCCGTCCGCGTGTACTCGATTTCCATCAGATCCAAGATCGTCGGCGCGATATCGAACAGATCCGCATCCTCGATTGCGACGTTTGGATCGTCGACCAGCAGCGTGGCGTTGTCGAAGCTGTGCAT
>CAZOOU010000066.1:0-6954 GCA_964581495.1 uncultured Haloferacaceae archaeon | reverse complement strand
GTACAGAAATACACGCGCTCGTGGTCGCCCATCACGTCGAGAATCGCCTCTTTTGAGCCCTCAACGGCCGACATGTGGCCCTCTTGGAGTTCGTAGCCCTCTGCTTTCATTCGGCGGAAGTTGCCGTCGCTCATCTCGAACTCGTTGATATTGCAGAACTCGGCGGCTCCCTCGTCGAGAAACTCCAAAAACTCTTCTTCGGCGCGAATGCCGGGAATCTCGAAGGCGGGCGTCAGACCCTCTTCGCGCGCAATGTAGAGGATCTCTTCCCACTCGGTACCGTGCATATCGCCCCAGAGTTCGTACGGTGGGTGGAACCGAATCTCGTCGAGTCCCGCCTCCGAGAGTCGACGCATGTTCTCGCGGCCGCCCGTAATCCCGGTGTACAGGTGGGTGTGGTGATCCTCGCCGAACTCGTCTTTAAGAAGACTGAGATACCGACACGTCTTGTTCATCGCCTCTTGGGGTTCGCCGCCCGTGATCGACGTCCCGAGTGCGTCCATCCGCTTTGCTTCGGTGATGATGTCTTCGTCCGCTTCGACTTTTCGCTCGTTGGCGTACACATCAGTAACGTTTTTGCGGTTTTCTCCCAGCGGGCAGTAAAAACAGTCCCGCTGGTCGCAGTAACCGTAGACGAAAAGCACCATCTTTCCGCCCATGGCGCACTGTTCGCAGCCTTTGGAGATCATCAGTTGACATTGCTACCGCCTGTGGCCACAAAAAGCGTCCGAAACGCCCTGTCGACGCTGTGCTCCAGGCCTGTGGACTGCTACCAGTACACGAACCCAGAAAAGTCTTAACAGGCCGCTCACGTATTCTCACACGAATGCTGCTTGTCCTCTGTGTCGACCTCGATGACGATGTCGGCCGCAAAACCGGCCTTTCGACGCCGGTCGTCGGTGCCGACGCGGTTCGGGAGGCAGCGGTCGCGCTGGCGACAGTCGACCCCGAGGATTCGGATGTTAACGTCATGTTTCAGGGACTCTCGACCTACGAGGCACTCCGCGAGGAGGGCACACAAGAGGTCGAAGTCGCCGTCGTCACCGGCGTCGAGGGCAACGACGTCCGGGCCAACCGGAAAGTCGGCGAGGAGGTCGACACCACGCTTGCGAGCCTCCAGACCGGCGAGGAGGTCCGCGCCATCATCATCACCGACGGCGCACAGGACGAATCAGTCGTCCCTGTCATTCGCTCGCGAATGCCGATCGACGGCGTCCGTCGCGTGGTTGTCCGCCAAGCCCAGAATCTCGAATCGATGTACTACACGATCAAGCAGGTGCTCGCCGATCCCGAGACGCGGGGGACGATTCTCGTCCCGCTCGGTATTCTCCTTTTGATCTATCCGTTGGTCGTCATCGCGGGTGTGTTCGATGTCGCAGGCGCAGTGGTGTTGGGACTCATCTCCGCGCTTGTTGGCCTCTACTCGCTGTTTCGTGGCTTGGGTCTCGAAGACACCGTCGACAACTCCGTCGACCGCGTCCGAAACGGGCTGTATGCGGGTCGGGTGACGCTCATTACCTACGTCGTCGCGTTCGCGCTGATTATCGTCGGCGGCGTCCAAGGTGTTTCGATGATCGAGACCATCGAGTCGACGACGGCGACGCCGATGGAGATTATCACTGCGGCGGCAGCGTTTATCAACGGATCGGTCCAGTGGTTTGCCGCCGCGGGCGTCACCAGCAGCCTCGGCCAGATCACCGACGAGTATCTCGCTGATCGGTTCCGCTGGCGGTATCTCAACGCCCCCTTTTATGTAGCCGCCATCGCGGTCGTGCTCTACGGGTTGTCGGGATTCTTCCTCCCGAACGTCGACGGGATCGTCACGCTCTCGTTGACTGATCTGGCACTGGCACTGACAGTCGGCACGCTGTTGGGCGTACTGAGCACGCTCACGTTTGCGATTGCCGAATCACGGTACCCCTCGCAGCCCGAGCCAGCATAAGCCAGCGCAGAACGCAGTGGTCTACTGATCGGCCAGCAGTTCGCTGGCAGTTACCAGCGAATCGAGTTCCAGATCGTACTCGGCGAGCTGTTCGCTCGCACCTTCCTCGCGGTCGACGACCACGAGCACGCGGTTGACCTCCGCGCCGGCTTCCCGGAGGGCCTCGACGGCGTCGATCGCAGAGTTGCCCGTCGTCGCAATGTCTTCGAGCACGACGACCTCCTCGCCCTCGTCGAGGTGGCCCTCGATTCGCTTGGCCGTCCCGTACTCTTTGGCCTTTTTGCGGGCGATCACGTACGGCAGGTCGGTTTCGACCGACGTGACTGCCACAAGCGGAACCGCCCCAAGGGCGACGCCGGCGAGTTTCGGCTCGTCGATTTTCTCGGCGAACGCTTCGGCGATCAGCTCCAGACAGTGCGGGTCCGTCTCAAAAAGGTATTTGTCGACGTAGTAGTCGCTCGTGCCGCCGTGAGAGAGTTCGAACTCGCCGTACTGGACTGCATCCGCATCGCGGAGTGCCGCGATGAGTTCCTCGTTTGCCATTGTGGGCGTTCGGCGAGCCGTCGGCTTAAACGGGGTGGATCCGGCCTCACCTACGCCGACGAAAGCACGTGGACATGCCGAACCAGCGTGCCGTGCACCCGACGTTCGAACCGCCGGTCGACCGTCCATCCCGCATCGTTGGCCGCCTCCTCCCACGACCGATCCGCAACGACGACTGCCCGGTCGGCGATGCGGCGGGCCTCGCTGAGTGCGCCGCCGACGAGATCGGCGAGTTCGTGGCGAGCGATCTTCGACTGGCGGCCGTACGGCGCGTCGAAAACGACGCCGTCGGCACAGCCATCGGCCAGCGGCAGCGCGGTGGCGTCGCCGTGGATGATTGCGGCCTCCGTATCGTCGTCGAGCAGTGCGTCGAGGTTCTCCTGGCTGCCGCGCGTCATCTTCCACTGGGCGTCGACGCCCACTACATCACTGCCGACGAGCCCTGCTTCAAGCAGGATGCCGCCGGTGCCACACATCGGGTCGACGAGTCGTGCGCCCGGCTTTGCGCCCGCAATATTCACGAGCGCGCGGGCGTCGAGGGGGTCCATACTCCCTGGCTGGAAAAAGGGCCGATCAGTCGGTCGCCGCTCGCCGAAATCACGCCGGCTTTCGGCGGCCAGCCAGCCGATCAGACAGCGTTCGCGATTGTCGCCGTCGACCGGGCCCTCCGAGAACAGGACTCGGAGTTCGTGGTCCGGATCATCGAGGTCGACCGTAAACCCGCGGTCGACCAGGATCGACCCGAGTCGCTTTTCGGCCGCCTGCGTGCTGACGCCGGTCCGGGAGCGCACGTCGCGGGCCCGAACCGCTACCGAGCCGGTACGGTCGAACGCGGCGGCTTCGACGGCGAGCTCGGCCGCCGCCAGCTCCGGCTCACAGGTGGCGACCAACTCGCTTGCGGCGTGGGTGTACGCCAGCGTTCGGACTCGCTCGGTGTCGATGCCGCGGGCTGTAGCCAGACCGGGGGCGACGTGGTCGACGGCGGAGGCCGCAGTTTCGGCTTCACAGATCGCAAACGCGTCCTCGTCGCCAGCCAGCTCCAGACAGTACACATCGACTCTGAGTTCCAACGCGGCTATCAGCGTGTCGGTCGACGGTCGTCCCTGATTCGCTGTCTGTCCGTCGGAGCGACAGAAGTAATCACCAGTTGTCGACGACTAAGCAGGGAGTACTGATAATGGAGTCTCTCCTCTGGCGGGTATGGAGGTCTCGACGGCCGAACTACAGTGGTGGCTGCTTGCCGTCTTGCTGTACGGCGTCGGCGACTACGTCACAACGGTGCTTGCAGTGCGTCGAGCGGACGTCGTCGAGGCCAACCCCGCAGTAATCGCACTGCTGTCCGAACAGCCCTCGCCGCTTGGGTTTGCGGTGTTGAAATGTGGGGCGCTCGTCGTCTGTTTTCTGGGCTTTTTGTCGATTTCGACGAGCCCGATTGCGATCGGCGTCCCGATCGGGATTGCGGTTCTGGGTGCGATCGTCACCGCCTCGAACACCGTGATGCTCGTCCAGACGGCGTAGGTGTGAGTTTCCGCGTGACTTAGATTTATACAGTCAGACAGTCCTTTCTATGATATATGCGCGACTCCAAAGCGACGATCTCCATCGAGAACGTGGTTGCCTCGACGGCGATCGGCCAAGAGCTTGATCTCCAGAGCGTGGCGATGGATCTCGATGGTGCCGACTACGACCCCGAGCAGTTCCCCGGGCTCGTCTACCGAACCCGGTCGCCGAAAGCCGCGACGCTCATCTTTCGGTCGGGCAAAATCGTCTGTACCGGCGCCGACTCGACCGAGGCGGTCCACGACAGTCTGGATATCGTTTTCGACAAGCTCCGCGCACTCCAAATCCCGGTCGACGACGATCCCGAAATCACGGTCCAAAACATCGTTTCGAGTGCTGATCTCGGCGTCGACCTCAACCTGAACGCCATCGCCATCGGTCTCGGGCTCGAAAACATCGAGTACGAACCCGAACAGTTCCCCGGATTGGTGTACCGCCTCGACGAACCGGAGGTCGTCGCGCTGCTGTTCGGCTCTGGAAAACTCGTCGTCACTGGCGGCACGGAGCCCGCCGACGCCGAGGCCGCCGTCGACGTGATCACCGAGCGACTCGCAGACCTCGGCTTGCTGTAGGCGTCGACCGGCTCGCAGCTCCGGATCGGTGGAGGCGTCGACCGATAGATTCGACACCCCGGCAACCCGAACTGTTCGTATGGCACTGCTGTTCGCCGCAGAACTCGCCCAGACCACGCCGAGTCCGATCGCTGTTTTTGGGACGGTTGGATTGTTGGTTCTGTTTTTGGCTGCGACAGCCCACCTGGCCGCCCGTAACGTGCTCGGTGATGTCGCCCCCAGCAAAGCACTCGGTGTCGCAATTGCCCCCGCGCTCGCCTCGGTGGGCACCGAACTGCTGTCGCTTCCCGGCGGTCTGGGCGTCCTGATCGCGCTGGTGGCCGACGGCGTTGGTATCCACCTGCTGTACGGCCAGCCGCGCCGGATCACGGCCTACATCACTGTGATTCACGTTATTATCACGATACTGCTCGGCAGCGTGTTGATCGGCGGGATCATCGTGCTGGGTAGTCTGCCCGGCTGAGCTGTCGAACATACCAGCACTCCAACTGTCGACACCGTGAGATACAGGGGCCTTGGGATGGACGGGACCGTATGCGACGGCTTCAGTGGCTCGTCTGGAACCGATCGGAACGCCGGCTGCGGGCTCCGTGGCGGCTGCTCGCGGGAATCGTGTTTTTGCTCGTCGTTGCGATTGCTGGCGTGTTGGCACTGGGACCGCTGGCACTGTTTTTCGGCATCGAACTGTTTGTCGGATACGGGCCGGCCACCCGCCCCCTGCTCGTCAACGCAGTGTTGGGTCTGTTTGTCGTAGCCGCTATCGTTCCGGTCGGCTGGGTTCTCGACCGTCGACGTCTGCTCGACTACGGACTGGCCGTTGACCGCCAGTGGCTGGTCGACTGCGCTGGTGGGCTCGCTGTGGGTGCGGTCGCCATGACAGTGGTCGTGGCACTCGGCGTTGCCGGCGGCTGGATCGCGATTGTTGGCGTCGAGCTGTCGGTCGGCTCTCTGGGCTTGTTCGGGCTGCTCGTCGCCGTTTTCGTCATAGTCGGCATCTACGAGGAACTGTTCGTTCGGGGGTATCTGTTGACCAATCTCGCCGAAGGCTTTCGCTGGTTCGACCTGGTCGACCACCGAACCGCGGTGGTGGCTGCAACGCTGCTCTCGTCGGGCGTGTTCGGCGGCCTGCACGCGACGAATCCCAACGCGACCCTGTTGAGTACCGCGGTGATCTCGGCTGCGGGCGTCATGCTTGCGCTCGGATATTTGATCACCGGCGAGCTTGCGATCCCCATCGGCATTCATATCACCTGGAACGTGTTTCAGGGACTGATCTACGGGCTGCCGGTCAGTGGCATCGAGCTCCCGGTCACACTGATCGCAACGACAAGCCGCGGGCCGACGACTGTTTCGGGCGGCGCGTTCGGCCCGGAAGCTGGATTGCTGGGGCTGTTCGGCGTTGCTGTTGCAGCCGTCGGAATCGTGGGTTACAGCCGGTACCAGTACGGAACCATTGAACTCGTTTCGTCCGTCTCGACGCCTGAACTTCGTGACTCGCCGGCCGAGTAGCTACTCGACGAGTCGTTCGATCTCGGTGACGAGAATCCCGGTTGCACCCACGGATTTGAGATCGTTGATCACCTCAAAAACCTGCTGTTGGTCGACGACGACGTGGACGGCGACCTGATCGCCTCCTGCAACGTCCATAACCGTTGGTCCACCGAGTCCCGGAATGACGTCTCGAACGTCCTCCAGTTTTTCGTGTTCGACGTTCATCATCAGGTACCGTTTGTTGTCGGCCGCAAGCACCGATTCGAGCGCGGTAACGAGCTGTTGGACTTTCTGGTCACCCGCCGTATCATCGCGGGCAAACAGCCGAACGGAGCTCGAAAGCACCTCATCGAGTATCGCCAGGCGGTTGACTGCCAGCGTTGTTCCTGTTGAGGTGATGTCGACGATTGCATCCGCCATCTCGACGTGCGGGGTGAGCTCGGTCGCGCCGGTGACTTCGACGATTTCGGTGTCGATTCCGTGGCCCTGGAAATACTGCCTAGTGATTTGGGGGAACTCGGTGGCGACCTTTTTGCCCTCTAACTGTTCGGGCTCGGTGATGTGTCCGTCTTCGGGTGCGGCCAACACGAGCCGACAGCGGCCGTAGTTGAGATCCAGCAGTTCTGAGAGCTCCGAGTCGGACTCGTGGACCTGATCGAGCCCCGTAATACCGACGTCGGCCGCACCGTCGTCGACGTATTCGGGAATGTCCGCGGCCCGCGCGAACAGAAGGCTCACCTCAGGGTCGACCGTGTCGGCGTAGAGTTTGCGATCCGCGCCGTTTTCGATATGGAGCCCGGCCCGTTCGAGTAGCTCGACGGTTGGCTCGTGGAGACGCCCCTTGTT
>CAZOOU010000065.1:0-7039 GCA_964581495.1 uncultured Haloferacaceae archaeon | reverse complement strand
GAGGACGAGATCGAGGCCGAAGCCGACGAGGAGGACCTTGATGCGGGCACTCGAACAGGGGTTGCCGACCGACTCTGGATGCAGAAAGGCAAGATTCTCAGCTACACTGCCGGGCTGATCATCATTTATATCGGCCTGACCAACTTCGCCAACAACCGCCTGGCGGGTGGCCTCGGCATCTTCCTCGGTGTGATGGCACTGCCGATCGTTCGCGCGCAGCTGCCGACTGCAACGCGGGTCTGGATCAGCCGCTACGGAAAAGTGCTGGTCGTCATCATCGCCGCACTGTTCAGTGGCGTTCTGATCGACCCTGCTGTCGTCTTTGAGGCTATCGAGGGGCTGTTCGGGGCGTAAGTCGACCCGGACAGAACCCCACGAACACCTAAAGGACTATCTACCCTGACGTTCCGCATTGAGATAATGATCGCTTCGGCTCCGGATCTGCTCCGGCTTGTCGTGTTGCCCGTTTTCGCGTGGGCCGCCTGGCGGGATATCAACACGCGTCGACTCCCCAACCGACTGTGGCCGCCGCTTGTCGGCCTCGGCGTCGTGTTACTGCTTTGGGAGGCTCTCCAGCTCGCTCCGTTCGCCACGCTGGAGGGTCGACTATTCGTGGTCCAGGTCGGCGTTAGTCTGCTGTTTATCGCACCGTTAGGCTACGCCTTCTGGTGGCTCGGCGGCTTTGGCGGCGCGGACGCCAAGGCACTGATCACGCTCGCGATTTTGCTGCCGACGTTTCCCTCGTATGCTCTGGGCAGTCTCCACCTCCCGCTGGTCGAAACACCGATCGGCGTCTTTTCGCTGACGGTGCTGACGAACACGGTGCTGTTTGCGGCGATCGTCCCGATTCTGTTGGGAGTGGGCAACCTCGCTCGCGGACAGATCGAACCGAAAGCGATGTTTTTCGCTCGTCCCGTCCGCGTCGACTCGATTCCCGACCGGCACGGCAAACTGTTCGAGACGCCCGCGGGAATCTCTCGCAGCGGGCTTGACCTCGACGCCCTCCGGATGTATCTGCGGTGGCGTGGGACGACACTGTCGGCTCTTCGAGCCGACCCGACGGGTCATCGTGATTCCTCAGTCGACGAAACGCACGAGCCAACCGACGGCGGCACCCACGTCGGCCCTCGGACCGACGGCGGCGTCGATGGCTCGGCCGAGACTGGTGTCGATGGGGCAACCGAGGGTCGTGTCGACGCCCCTGCCGAAACAGCGTCATCGTCGACCGCAGCGGTAGCCGATCCGTGGGCCGCCGAGCAGTTTTTCGACGACATAGAGGGGACGGCCTACGGCTCGTCGCCCGAGGGACTCCGTGCGGCCCTCGAACTGTTGGCCGAGACCGACCGCGAGACGCTGTGGGTCTCGCCCGGCCTCCCGTTTGTCGTACCGATGTTTGTCGGTCTCCTGGTCGCCTTTAGCTACGGCGACCTGCTCTTCGGGCTGTTCGGCTGGCTCGGTCTCTTTTAAGTAGGGGCTGACTAACAAGAAAACCCTATGGGCTGGCCACTCGTCGTATACGGTAATGACCGATCAGATCGACGTCGACTTCGGCGAGAACGGACTCGTCCCGGCTGTCGCACAGGACGCAGTCTCCAAAGACGTGCTCATGGTCGCCTACGTCTCTCCGGAGGCACTTGAGGCCACCCTTGAGACGGGGTACGCCCACTACCACTCGCGGAGTCGCGATGAACTCTGGAAAAAGGGCGCTTCCAGTGGTCACCTCCAGGCCGTCGAAGATATCCGGGTCGACTGCGATGCCGACACCCTGCTGTATCTGGTCGATCAGTCTGTCGGGGCCTGCCACACCGGCCACGAGAGCTGTTTTTACCGGACGATCGACGGCGACAACATCGGGACGAAAGCGTTCGATCCAGACGACGTCTACTGAGATGGTCGACCCAGCTACTGCAGCCGCCGACACACCAGCCGAAGCCTGTGTGTCAGCACTCGTCGACGCCTACGACCACCTGCAGTCAGTCGAAGCCGAAATCGAGCAGATCGGCGAGCAGAACGTCGAGGCTGCCGCCGATGGCTACCGCAAGGCCACACGCCTGTTGGATAGCTACGAAGAAAGCGCGGTCGGGACGGGCGATTTCGGCTCCTACCTCGAATTCCAAAGCCAGTTTCTGTCCGTCGTCGGCCAACTGCCCGACGCTGCGATGGCCGCCGAGGGGTTTCAGCGCGCCAGCGACCGAATGGACAAACGCCGGCTCAACGAGTCGGATTTCGCGTACGCCCGTGAGGCCATCGAGCCAGCAAGCAAGGCGGTCGACCTCTTGGAACGCCGCGAGCAAGCCCTCGACGCCTATCGGTCGGCACGCCACGACGTGAAAGCCCGAACAAAGGAACTCAAACGCGAACGCAAGCGACTTGACCGCCTGCAGACGTTGGGCGACGTCGACCTCAGCGTCTCGCTTGCGCCCTTGCGTGAACTGATCGACGCCTACAACGAGGCAGTCGCCGACGCCTTCGAGACGTTCCGGAAAACCCAGCCCGCTCGCGCCCTTTTTGACCTGCTCGATAGGGGGGCCGACCGCCCGCTGGTCGGCGTCGACCGGCCGCCGCGGGATCTTGCCGACTATATTCACGATGCGCCCGCAGGCGAGGAACCGCTGTCGACGCTCCGGGAGTACGCCGACTACTCGCCCTCAAAGCTCGAACACTACGTCGACGACCCCGGCGCGCTCCGGACACACGTCGCGGTCCACCAGACGTATCTCGACCGACTGGGCCCCGAGCCGCTGTTGATCGAGTGGCCGCCCGCCGAAAGCGGTGTGCTCCGGGCGCGACTCGACGAACTCGCGCCGCTCGTCCGGCGGCTGGATCGGGCGGTTGCGACAGCCGACGAGGACGACGAAGACGCCGACGGCGAGCGCACAGAGCCGATCGAAGCCCACCGTCGACGCCTGTGGCGGTTCACGCGCAGCGAGGAGTACGACCGACTCCGACAGGTCGCTGTTGCGAAAGCCGAGTTGGACGACGAGGAGTTCGAGATCGTCGCCTCAGGCAAAATCGAATCCGAACGCGACGCGGTCGACCGCGCGCTTGACGCTATCGAGGCCGCGCTCGATGCGTACGCCGTCGAATAGTTAGGACTCTCTGGCGGCTTCGAGCGCTTCGGCGAGCGCTTCGGCGAGCTCGACTGCTCGATGGTTGTCAGTCGCTTCGGCCGTGATCCGGATTTTGGGTTCGGTGCCGCTTGGTCGGACCAACACCCACGCGTCGCCGTAATCGAGCCGGTAGCCATCGATTGTCGTCAACTCGGCGTCGGCCGCCTCGATGTAGTCGGCTGCCGCCGCAAGCAGCCGTTTGCGTTCGGCTTCGGAGCTGTAGGTGAGGTTGATCCGCTTGTTGTGGTACTGTTGGTAGGGCTCGACGAGTTCGCTTGCCGGCCGGTCGGCGACCAACTCAAGGAACTTCGCGCCGATGTAGGGGCCGTCCCGGACCAGTCGGTAGTTCGGGAAAAAGATCCCGCCGTTGCCCTCGCCGGCAATCGGGACCGACGCACCGTCGGCCCACAGCTGTTTGATATGGGTAATAATGTGGGTCGCGCCGATGGGTGTGAGTTCGAGTTCCGCGTCGACCCGGTTGCAGACGTCGACCAGTCGTTGCGACACGTTGACCGCGGCGACTGTCGAATCGCCCGCCGAAAGCTCGGCTTCGGCGAGCGCGGCCAGCGAGACGTCGCCGTCGATATAGCGGCCGTCTTCGTCGAAAAACACCGACCGGTCGGCGTCGCCGTCGTGGGCGATCCCGATGTCGGCGTCAGTCGACGCAACCAGTCGCCCCAGATCCTCGAGGTTCTCGGGGACCGGCTCGGGCAGTCGACCGGGGAAATGGCCGTCGGGCTGGGCGTTGACTGTCACGACGCGACAGCCCAGCCGGCGGTAGAACTCGGGGCTGGCAAAGGTGCCCGCGCCGTGGCCCGGATCGAGCGCGACCGTCAACTCGGCGTCGGCAATCCGCTCGCGGTCGACCGACTCAAGCAGCGAGTCGACGTACTCGCTGGTGGCGGTTTCGACGATCCTCGTCGAGCCGACGGTGTCCCAGGTGGCGTCGTCGAACTCCTCGGTGAGGACGTGTTCTTCGATGCGTTCGAGACTGTCGACCGAGAGTTCGACGCCGTCGCTGCCGATCAGTTTGACGCCGTTGTACTCCGGTGGGTTGTGCGAGGCCGTCAGCAACACGCCCGGAACCCCCTCGCGTTCGCAGTAGTGGGCCACAGCCGGGGTCGGCGTCGGGCCGAGTCGGTCGATGTCAAGGCCAACGCTGGCGAGTCCAGCCGCAGTGGCATCAGCGAACAGTTGTCCGGTCTGCCGGGTGTCGGTGGCGACCGCCGCGCGGTCCGTCCCCCAGACCGTGCCGGCGGCTTTGGCGACCCGGAGGACGAACTCAGGGGTGAGATCAGTGATGGCAACCCCCCGAGTGCCACTGGAGCCGAATACCTTCATAGTTGCCCGTTAGTTGGCTGCTTCATATTCGTTCCGAACCAGCTATCGACGACAGCGACCGTCGACTGCGTGACTGAGGATTGTCACCGTCACTCATGGCGCTCACGGAACGCCGACTGCCTGATTGCGACGGTACAGATAGTAGAGTGCGACCACCGCGCTCAGCGTGAACGCGCTCAGCACGACTGAGCCAGCCCCAACAAGCAGATACAAGACGGCGTCGGGCTTCCACGACACGTCGGCCGCGGCCACCGCTTTGGCGTCGAGATAGATCCCGACCGGAAACATGATCGACAACGCCAGCCCAACCAGTGCGTACCCGACCCCGCCGAGCACGACGAGTGCCACCACGATCGCCGTTGCCAGTCCCATCCCGCCCGCAACGTCGACTGCGACCCCAAACACGAACAGCATCGCCGCCACCGCTCCGGCGACGATGCCACCCACCACGTAGATCGGGACGGCCGCCACCCAGTACCACCAGTTCGAGTCGACCGCGGGTTGCGGTTCCGACTCGGCGCTCGTATCACGAGTCGCTGTGGGGATGGGCTGTGGCTCGACCACCTCGTCGCTCGCCTCGCTTGCGGCGGGTGGTCGCTGGTTGTCCACGTTTGGTTCAGGCTCGGCTGATTCGGTTGATTCGGTTGATTCGGTTGGCGGTTCGATGGTGTCTTCGGCTCTGTTGTCGGTCGGCGTGCGGTCGACGGTCTCTCGGTCGGGGGATGTGTCCTCGCGCTCGCCAGCGGAGGAATCGTCGACTGGCGGGGATGTCATAGCTCACCGTGGCTCGCCACGGCGCTTAATACGAGTGGTCGACTGTTCGGAATCTCCAGACGAAATGAGGGGGTACACACAAAAGACGACCAACTGAGCGTTTTCGGTGGGAGGTCAGTGTGTCGAGTGGATATGCTCGCGAAGCGCGTCGGTTTCGCCGAACGATTCATCGCAGACTGCACAGGTGTTGTGGTGGAGCGCGACGTGCTGGCTCACACTGGCTGCCGAACTGAACTCCGCATCACAGGTGGTACATGCGTATGCCATTGCGTTACGTACCCACGGATCACGTGTATAAGATCGTTGTTACAATTCCGATCGTGGTGTTGTTGTATACTAGTAACGAAGAGTCGCTGGCTAGCAGTATCCGTCGACTTCTCTCGGTAGCCACCGGCTAGCTTATATACTCGGTTGGGGCTGTCGGCGCGCGAGCCGCCGTTCGATCGCGGGGACGATCCGGTCGGCGGCCCGTCTGGCTCCGGGGACGTTCGGCCCGTAGGGACCGACTGTCGCGACCGCCAGCGCGCCCGAGACGTACAGCGGTAGCGTGGTTCCCTCGGTTGTTTCCCACGCCAGCGAGTCGTCGGCCAAGAGGGGTACTCCCTCGTATCCGCGCTGCAGCGACAGCGCGTCGGCCAGCCGGTCGACGAACGGATGACTGTAGGCCGGCTTGAACCCCGTTGCCAGAACGACTCGGTCGGCTTCGATTCGGCCGGTGTCGGCTCGGTCGCCATCGCTCAGTACTGTACGGAGCCCTCCGTCGACCTGGGTTAGCTGCGTTATTTCTCCCTGGACGATTCGACACTCGCTGGCGTCGAGTCGGCTGTCGAGAGCGTCGTAGAGATGCGGCGGGATCGTCGCCCGATAGCGGGCCTCCCGGACTCGCTCAAGGCGGGCTTTCGAGGCTCGCGGATAGCAGTGGAGTTCGCGTTCGATGTGGTGCCAGTTGAGCCACGGCGGCTCGGCTTCGGAAACCTCCCACTGGAGGGGATGGCGGCTCACCATCGTCACCCGCTCGTCGAGCCCCACGGCCAGTTGGGCAGCAGTGATTCCCCCACCGACAACGAGCGTGTGGCCGACATCGCGGTCGAACTCGAAGCCGTCCCAGACATGCGTGACACCGTCGACGCCCTGCGCCCACGTCGGAATCCGGTAGCGGTCGCCGTGACCAACGGCGAGCACGCAGGTTCGGGTTTCGAGACGGCCGGCGTCGGTCACCAGCTCGAACCCACCACCGTTTCGGGTCGAGAGCTCACCGCCTTCGCGGGCTGCAATGCTCTCGACGGTCGCCTGGATATGCAGCGCGTCGAGCTGTTTGGTGTCGATACTGTGGTCTGCGAAGTCGACGAAGAGATCCAGCGAGGGCCGATCCGGGTAGTCGACCGTTGGCTGGAGCTCCTCAGTTCGGTCCTGGGCCTCGGCAAACGATTCGAGGCCGAACGGTTCTGTGCCGACGTGTTGGACGTACGTCGACCGGAGGCTCTCCATGCCACAGGCTCGTGCCTTTCGGCGGAAGGATTCGAGCAGCTGATCGTGAGGGTCGACGATTGCGATCTCGCCGGGCGTCAGATGGGTGTCTTCGAGCAGTCGCTGGGCGAGATGGACACCGTGGACGCCGCCACCGACGATGACACACTGAAAAATGTCGTCCGTGATCTGTGTACTCATAGGGCCGCTTGCCTCTTGTTGTGGGTCTGTGTTAATAAGAACTTTGAACTAGATAATAACATCTATTTGTCTGGGGTTCGATGTTCATAACACATGGACAGCGAGACAACCCCCGTAACCGTGCTGTCGGGAACGCTCGGCGCTGG